>DBDT01000089.1 GCA_002293705.1 Candidatus Woesebacteria bacterium UBA925 | reverse complement strand
AGATGTGTATAAGAGACAGCTTTTGAATAATCTCTGAAATCACCTCAGATTTTTCTTTCTTGTCCAGTTTGTCTATTGATTGAATCGTGCTCATCCACATTGACTCATCAATTCCAGTCTTTTTCATTAAATCAATTAAAATTTCCCTACTGTTAACTCTAACTTCAAAACTTTTAAAACCAATCTCTCTTAAAGCCTTGTCAAAGACACTTATAATTTCAGCATCTGCAATTTCTCCGCTGGCGCCAACTATGTCTATGTCGCACTGCACAAACTCTCTATATCTGCCTCTTTGCGTGTTGTCTGCTCTCCATACTGGTTGTATTTGATACCTTCTAAAAGGCATTGGTGTGTTTTGGTTTGAAGCAATATATCTTGCAAGTGGAACAGTAAGGTCATATCTCATGCCCACACTGCGTCCACCCCTGTCTTCAAATAAGTACATGAGCTGGTCGGCCTCTGGCCCGTATTTGCCAGTTAATACTTCTTTGTATTCAAGAGTAGGGGTTGCAATTTCACTGTATCCAAATTCTTCAAATATGTTTTTCAACTTTGATACCAGGAAATTTCGCACCCTCATTTCTTCTGGTCCAAAGTCTCTAAAGCCTTTGAGTGTTTGATTCATTCCATATTGTAACTTATGAGGGGAGCCCTTGTATAACTACTTAAAAATACACTATAATAAGTTCCAGAATGTTGCATTTTGGCACCGCCAAACTTGCCCTTGAAGCCTCCTCAAATTTCTTCAATCTGGGGAAGAGTCATTTACCCCATAAAAAATCAGGAAATAAACCCATAATATTTGACAATCAGCTCACGCTGTATTATCCTATATTTATATAACTATGTCTTTTACTCCTGAGTCAATTCAACCGATCAATATACCAAACGGTGTGTTAGGGGAAACACCTGCTCCAGTTGCGTGCATCGAAACAAGAATTTATGAAGTCTCTGTTCCTGGTGGTGTGAACATTAGAAGTGGCGCAAGCACTTCGTCAGATATTGTGTCTAATACTGAAATGCCCAGAGGTGTCACCTATGAGGCTACTAAGTTAGATGATGATTGGTATGTAATAAAAGATCCAGATACGGGCGAAGACCGCTATGTCTCATCTTCGGTTGTAAATGCAAGAGAAACTGAAGTTGATGCTTGTGCCACCACTGATTCAACAGAGCAGGAAGGTTCAGCTGTCGAACTTGATCACGATAGTGGACCTAGTTGGTTTGAGGTTTTCTCTGAAGAAGATGTGGCGAGCCTGGCGTCTAGCGAATCAGAACTAAGCAGTCCTGTCAGGGAAGGTATTGCTTCTTTGCTAAACTCTTCAAATGAATTGCGAGATCAGTTGAGACTGAATCCAGACTTTGCTGGTAAAGGTCTATCGATATTGATGTATGCAATAGACACGCTCGATGGCACTGGAGATGTCATTTTAAACACTGTGGTTGTGTCTGATGATGGAAAAACAATGTATTTTTCAAATCAAACTGGAATGGGAGACAGTGTTGTTTCGTTAAGCGCGACTGATGAGCAAATACCCTCTTTTATTCCTGATACTGATAGAAATCTAATCCCTGTAATACTTGACGAGTCTGGAGAAATACCGCTCTCTTTACTCCAAGCAAATCAAAATGGTGATATAGAGCAATCAATTGATACATCTGCTTTGGTTACAGGAGAAATTAGAGACGTATTTCGTCTAAGTGGGGTTTTGGTTGTCTCTCAGGATAATGACGGCGACCTTTTGCTTGACTCAAAATTGGAAGGCACAGAGTCGATTCCTGAAACTAATCTAGGCTATTCAGTTAAAGACTCAACCAGCTTGACCTCAAATATTTTTGATAGGGCTGTTGGCCCTGATGATTTGCGAGTTGCAACCCGAATTGCCAGCTTGCCCGATACAATAAAAAGCTCTGTTGAAGCTGGAGTGAATTCTGGCGAAATTAGATATGACTTCACACTAGAGGCGTTTGTCACCTCGGAGGGTTATGTTATGCGACCCGATGCAATACCACTGGAAGGCAATGGTTATATACATGGTCAATATAGCCCTGAAGAGGCAATGCAAGCATCTGAGATGGTTCTAGGAACTACGTTAGAAGTTAACTTGGGTGAAAGTGGGGAAAAAGTAAGTTTCATTTTTGAAAACCCGGTAATTTATGGGCCTCTTACAGTAAATCCTGTTTCTTTGGAGGCCATTTATGATTTTGTTCAAAGAAACGTAGAGGCGTTTAGTCGATATTCAGGTAAGACATTTATCATTTCACTTGTGTCAGATGTTGATGCTGACATGTTAAGTAAGATGGCTAAAAATTCCAATGTTGCGATAAACATGACATTCGGAAACAACTTTTCTCATAGTGGCTATTCATTTTCTCAACAAGGTTCTACTGAAAACCTAATTAGAATCGCAACTTGGAGTAGTGTTCAGGGGGAGAGGTGGAACGATTCGACATTTGGATTTACAAATGTCATGGTGGCAATAGCATCAGGAATGAATGTTGAAGCTGTAGATTTTGGTAGAAGGTCAAACAATATGGCATTAACTGGCAATGACAATGAATTGCTTTATGCAACTCTTACTTGCAGTTTGGCTGGCTTAGGTTCGGAACCACAAAGTTGCTACGAAAGACCCTACGAACTATTAAGCAATGCAACTGAAGGGAATATCCCCATAATCCCTCTGGTAAGTTAATCTGGTCGAACATTATTGATGTTTTTGTGTTTTAGCTTTAGCATTAATTGTGAATAGATTTAAGAAACCCCGATTATTTGTTGTTGCAACCTCACTTGCCACATTTTTTTTGATTATTATATTTGTAGTTGTTTATCCAAGACTGCCGTTTACCATGTTTGTTGGAAACAATAGCTCGACCATTGTTAAGTCTTTTTCAATCGATCAAGACCACTATCGCGGCAGATTCACCAAAGAGCGATACGACTCCAACCTCCCACCGCTGGTTCTTCTTTCATTTGTTGATAATAAGCAAACAAATCCACTCAAAATCACTATTGGAGAGTTAAACTTCGATGGTCTTATAACAACAAGCTATAGTGTTCTTCCATTTGGCCTTGCAGCATTGGTGCGTATAAACATAGACCGAGAATTGTACAACAATTACAAAGAGTACGATTTAAGTTATCTTGTAAGCCTAGCATTTGAGCAGTCAGTAAAAGCGTCAGTGGTGAGTCAACAAAAAATTGATTATTTAACCAACAAAAATTTGTATGATGAAATTAACCTGAGTTTATTGAACTACAATCGAGAAAAATCATACTATCCCGTCAAGCTGGAAACATTAAAGCAGATATGATTTACAAAATAACATCAGCCATTATTGTCTTGTTGGCTATACTTTTTTTAACACCTTCAATAAATCGAGTTTCAGCTCAAAGTTGTGGTGGTGGTATTACATGTTATCAAAGCTGCACTCGCACCTGTACTGTTCCTTGCTCTTTCAATCCAAGCGCCTGTTGTGGAACGCTTAACCTAAATTGTACTGGTTTAACAACAAACGTAGGTTGTGTTGGCGCCACCTGTAGTTTTGTTGGCAATCAAGGTATTTGCGATCAAGATGGAATTGTTAGTTCAAGCAACTGTTATGTGATTCCACCATCAACCCCAACTCCACCTGGACCAACCCCACCACCAAGTGGTTGGGGCGCATGCGGTAGTTGCTCTGGTTGTCCAGGAGGAAACAATACTCAGTGTAGAACTGATCCAGGGGGTGCGTGTGTTTGGGATCCAAGTAACTGTGGTGGTGGAGGTGGTGGAGGGTGTTCCATGGAGTGGCAGTCTTTTCCGCCACTTGCGGTTGTTGGTCAATCAACCTACATCAGAGCCTTTTCTAGGGGAACATTGAGCAATTGGACTCAAGGGATGACAGCAAATGGAGCCAATATAGCATTACCGGCCCTCGGAGCTACGATTGAAGGTCGGTTTACGCCATCTAGGCCAATTACACATACAATTAGGGCATGGACTGAATTGGACTGGCTAAATCCTCAAACTAGATGCGAGGGTTCAAGGCTGTTATATGTTCAGCCTGCAAACTTACCCGTGGAGGCCTGGCTGACCTTTAATGGAAGTACTGGAGACGTGTATGTTCCCCAAGGTAGCACAGGATCCTTAAAATGGGACTCCTATAACGCTAGCAGCTGTACTAGATCTTGGACCACCGGCTCTGCTGCTGGTTTTGGGCTCCAGTCGTCAAGTGCAATAAACTCAACAACAGTCTTTTCGGTTACATGCACAAATACGATTGGTGGTTCAGCGACAGCCTCTGTTCGAGTAATACCGCAATCAATCACTCCACCCTCAGTAATTTTGACAGCGAATAACCAGAGCCCCGTTTTAACAATTAGTGCACCTACAACAGTAACCTTGAGGTGGACTTCTCGAAATGCAACATCATGTACAGCTAGTGGTAATTGGTCTGGGGCAAAAACACCTGTGGCAAGTGGGAGTGAATCTCAAGGTTCAGTCAGCTCAAGTCAGAGTTACACGCTTACTTGCACAGGACCAGGTGGTACCGTTTCCTCTACTGTGAACGTCTTTAGAATGGGACCAACCCCTACCCCAACTGTGGCCCCCCCAACTTTGCCCGTAGTGGACTTGAGGGCAAACAATTCTCAAGGGCCAGTGAGCATAGCTTCTGGTTCTACTGCAAC
The DNA here is from genome assembly GCA_002293705.1 of Candidatus Woesebacteria bacterium UBA925. Classification (GTDB taxonomy): domain Bacteria; phylum Patescibacteriota; class Microgenomatia; order UBA8517; family UBA8517; genus UBA925. The sequence continues at coordinate 6,234 of DBDT01000089.1, read as the reverse complement.
TCTGTCTTGGACAATAGGTGGTAACGTGACGTCTTGTTCTGCAACTGGTTCTTGGACGGGTAGTAAAAGTATCTCTGGTGGGACTGAGGTAACATCGGTAATTAACTCAAACCGTTCATATACTCTCACTTGCACCGGACCTGGAGGGACTGGCTCAGACACAGTTGATATTAATGTTACAGGGCTTCCACCGTTACCATCGATTTCAATATCTGCATCGCCAAACACTCTTCCTGCAGGAGGAGGCAACTCAACACTAACATGGACTAGTACTAATTCTACATCCTGCACACCTTCGCTTGGTTGGAGTGGGGCTATTTCAGTTAGTGGCTCACGTTTGATTTCGGGAATCACATCGTCAACAAACTTTGGCATTTCTTGCACAGGCCCAGGGGGTACGGCCAATTCTTCCACAGGGGTCACGGTTTCAGGTGTTGGGCAATGTTCTCCTGCAGCACCAAGAGACCCTGCTGAACCGTTGTGCGCTCCTAACCCACCAACCCAGAACGGCTCTATTACCTGGACATGGCCTGTTGTGCCGCTTGCCACTGAGTATTTGTTCCAGGTTGTAGACGACACAACGGGAAATGTTATTTCTGGAACACTAACGGGTTGGCAGAATGGCCAATCATACTTTTATTGTAGGCCAAACACTTCAGATATATGTAGCATTACCACTGATTTGCCTCCTGGAAGATATAGGAGTCAGATTCAAGCAAGAAATTTGGGTACAGGTGGTTGTAATGTGTCTGCTGTAGCGACTTACCCAAGCCCACCAACACCAGGGATTGAGGTTGCCACTTGTAGTGCAACTGCTTGGTGGCAGGTGAGAGGCTCAGACATTGTAAGTCAAGGCAATATTCAATCGAGAATCCCTGCATCTTGCATTGGCCCTGTCTGTATTTCTAGGCTTATTGCATCATCGGTAAGTGGATCCAACAACGGTGGTGTACTTCTTAGGGGTAATGTGTTGGATACTGGTGCGGGCTCGGTATCTGCCAACAACTGGGATGCTGAAATCTCACTTCTGGGTAGGCAGCCAAGATATGCAGACTTTGTAACGTTAATCCCATCTTCTGTGACTGTTTCTGATCCTGGGGCTAATCCTTCTTCGTCAGCGATCACATCGCCTCCTGGGTCCAGTCTTTCTGGTGGATACTACTGGTTAAGAAGGTCAGGCGATATTAGAATCTCGCAGCCTTTGGTTATCCCATCTGCAACTCGTGTAATTTTGTTTGTGGACGGTGTTGCAAACATTGATGAGGATATTAGCTTTGCCAATATCGACAACAGCTTTTTCATGATTGTTGCCAGAAATGGGATAAGGGTTGGAACCAACCCCGACACTATTCAGGGCATCTTTTACACTGAAGGCGGATTTGACTCTGGAACTGGAAGCAATCCATTGGCGGTAACAGGCTCAACCACTGCACTAGGGGGAGTTACTTTGGGTCGTGACCTTGGAGTTGGAAACAGAACAGCACCGGCTGAGGTGTTCACTCTTTCTCCTGAGCTGTTGTTAAATTATCCTCAGACTTTGACTTTCAAACGTCCTCTTTGGCAAGAGGTTGCCCCATAATCCATTTCTTCTGGATAGCAGTAGCTCTCTGTGCTAGATTGAATCATGGATTATCATTTTTACAATTCTCCACAAAAGAAGAAAGAAAATCCTTTCAAGATAGTAGCTTTTGCCCCACTGTTTGTTTTGGCTGCCTTTCTTCCAGTTATGATTTACTTTGTAGGTAGTCCTACTCCTGATCTGAACACTTCAGCAAGCTCTGATGAGTTGGTCCTGTGGATTGACCCTCCCACTGTTGAGACCGACTCTTCGGCTGAGTTGACAGTGTACGCGAGGCACGAAGGGTCTTCATCTTCAATAGTTGGTCTTTCAACAGAGGTTAGAGCGCTAACCCCTAGTGGTCAGATGGTTTTCAATCTTTCCCAGCCAAGACCATTTACTGGAGTTGTAGAAGTGGGGAAGATTAAGCTTGAAAACTTGGAAAGCGGTAGAACCACTTTGGTTTTTGAACCAAATACAACTCAACTATTGAATAGTCCAAGTGCGATTAACATCACTACCAGTCAAGCCACCATCGACGTACCATAAATAAATAGATCATGATCAAAAAGTCTGCCCATGGTTTCACAATTTTTGAACTTCTTGTAGTCATTGCCTTAATTGGTCTACTATCACTGCCTCTTCTAACAGGAGGTGGGTTTATTGGAGGTGCGGCTAGAATTAGGGCAAACTCCGATCAGCTTTACTCTGATATGGTACTGGCAAGAAGCTACGCTAGAGATGCACGAGACAGACTCAACTGGGGTGTGAGGTTTGCCAATCAGAATAGCTACGAGATAATTAGTGGAAATGATGAGTCGTTAACAGTTTTTGCAACAAGAAGTCTTGATGGTTCGGTTTCATTTGAAGATGAGTTCATAGTTTGGTTTACCTCGGGGATTGGAGAAACCAATGAAGATCATGAGTTATTTCTTGTTGATAGAGATGGCAAGAGGATCAGGATTGTAGTCTACAAAAGCGGACTGATTGAGAAATTTGAAATATGAAAAAAAATAATAGCGGATTCCTTCTAATTGAGGTTCTTTTGGCAATTGTTATTCTTTCATTGATTTTTGTAACCCTCTTTACATCGCTCTCATTTTTGACAAATAGAACTGACAGGGCAAAGTTTGACGCTGAGGCAGCTGACCTTATGCAACAAGCGGTTGAGGTTACTCGCGCCTATATGACTTCAAACTGGGAGTCTGTTGACCCTGGAAATTACAAGCTAGTATTTGATGTTGTTTCTAATCGTTATGTGCCAAGAACTGGAGATGAGCCAATTCTTAAAGGTAGATATACAAGATCAATATATGTTTCACAGGTTTGTAGGGGAGCTGGTGGGGTGGAGGAGGAGTGTGTGGTTGGATCAAGCATCGATGAGAAGAGCAAAAAAATAGAAGTCAGTCTGATTTGGACAGAAGTCGGAATTCAAAAGGAGGCAAAAACAAGTCTACTTGTATACAAAGTTGGAAATTAAACAATGAAAAACAACAAAGGATTTACACTACTTGAGCTACTTCTTGGTTTGACCATGACTGCCATAATATTCGTTGTTGCCACAAACTTTATTGTTTCATTTTTAGGAGTATCTACTAAATCAAGGATTAGCCAAGAAGTAGAGCAAGTCAAAAGAGATATCACAGCTGACATTTCAAGCAACCTAACATGGGGAAAAAGTATTGCATTTGTAAATGGAGTACTTGAAGTTGATGAAAGTACCTACAGAATCCAAGGAGGAAGACTTTACAAAAATGATAGCCCGCTAACTCCTGCAAACATTGAAGTATCAAACATGGTTTTAAAAAGATTTGTTGAAAACATGGAAGTTGATGCACCGGGTTCTGGTCGAGGGCTGGTGGGAACATATTATGCTGGTCGAAACTTTGAAACCCTTGTTACAAGTCAGACTGACTTTGAAGTAAACTTCGATTGGTCAGTCGGCTCACCCGCAGACCAAGTGCCATCTGACAACTTTTCGGTTAGGTGGTCTGGGGCTATTGAAATTCCAACTTCTGGACAATATACCTTCTACGCATTAACAGATGACGGGGTCAGACTTTGGGTCAACAATAATCTGATAATAAATAGGTGGGTTGAGCAAGGTCCGAGTGAATCAAGAGGCCAGATAACACTATCTTCTGGCCAGTTGGTTGAAATCAGGATGGAGTACTTTGATAAATTTGGTGGGGCGGTGTCTAGGCTTTCTTGGTCAGGTCCTGGTATTAGTAAGTCTGTTATTCCAGCCTCTTTTCTTTATCCGACCACTCCTGTCACCAGCCTGTCATTTGATGTTGACCTAAAGCATGTTGCAGCTGATGCATCTGATAAGGTGTCATTGTTTGTTTCTCCTCGCGGGGGAACAATTGGATCAGTACTTCCTCCACCCACTCCAACACCAACACAAAGACCAACAATTGCGCCAACAGCAACACCTGTAACCACTCAAACTCCTGTTGTTTCACCAACTCCAACAGTTAATCCAACGCCAACTGCGCCAGCTACTATTAGGCCAACCAGCACACCTAGACCGCCAACACCAACTGCTACACCAACACCTACTCAAAAACCATTAAGATAACTATATGAAGAATAAAAATAAATCAGGAGCAGCTCTACTAATTTATCTATTGGTTATGTCTATTTTACTCACTCTTTTGATGGCTGGTACTTACTCAAGATTATTGGTCGCAATAAACCGAGGCCAATCAGCAATTGATACACTGGATTCAAGCTACAGAGCTGAGAGTGAGGTCAATGACTTTCTAGCAAGGCTATCTGGTGGATACATTTCCGACTCAATGCTGCCGATTAGTTTCACTAAAGATATTGGAGGGACAAAGATTGATATCAATGCCACTTTAGAAGGGGAGACTCAAAAGGTGGTGGCAACCGTTGGGCGGTTTTTGGCCTCAACCAGAGTAGTTGCTGAGAGGAAGGTTGAAAGTATTGAAGACATTAATCAAGTTGAATTAGTGCTTTCGCTTGACTGCACAGGCAGTATGAATGCTGGCGCAAACTGCGAGAACTGCAACAGTCTTCCATCAAGATTCAATGCTCAAGAGGATGCAGCCCTAAACTTTATAGACAAGCTCTCAACTCTCCCAGACAGACAAAAATTCAGGATTGGAGTTTTGGCATTTGGAATAGATTCAAAATGGCTTAGGGTTGGAGGAGTTGAAATAAAGCCTGAGAACAATGTATCTCTTTCACAGATTCGCTCTGCAATTGAAATTGGATTTGGCAATACCAAAGACACAAGTCCAGCATGTGAAGGGATCATGGATGCAACATCAGTTGGTACTGCGTTTGCTGAGACACAAAACTACTTCACCAGCTCAAAAAGAGCTGGTGTAAAGCAGGTTGCAGCGGTAATCACAGATGGAGACCCCAACTCTCGCATACCATTTGCTGGATGTAGCCCAAGCACATTCTGTCCTGCTTTTCCAAGGGACACCAATGGCAACAACTACTGCGAAGACAATCAATATGGTTGGCAGTGCCACCAGTACAGCCAGTATCAAAACAGCTTTGATTCAGATGGGTTTAATCAGGTGGCCTACAATACTTGCAAACCACTTGGAGTAGAATTTTTAAGCTGTAGTGTTGCGGACAGCCAGACTGAGTATGAGCCAGGAAGATTTGGGATCCGCGACCCTCAGGTTGATGCTTATGCGGTAACAATCTTTAGCAGACCACCTGCTGATGTTGTGAGTATTTTCAACAGATACTTGGGCCCTGAAAAATACTTTAATGCAAGTCGTGCATCACAGCTAACACAGCTACTTAACACTATATTGAATGAGATTATTTCTGACCGTGAAGTTGTAAATATTCAACGTGAGCTGCCTGGTCAACAATAGCAAACTGAGCTTGTTGCTTAGAAACCTTGTTTGTACTAGGATGGGTTAGTAAACATATTGCAATGGAAACAGCTGTAAAGAAAAAAACAATAATGATTGTCGAAGATGATCCGCTATTGGTTAAGATGTATGAGGCCAAATTTTCAAGCAGTGGTTACAATGTTGTGAAAGCATATGACGGTGAACAGGCGCTGAAAGATGCTTTGGTGACTCACCCTGATTTCATACTTCTAGATGTTATGATGCCAAAGATGAGTGGTATTGACATGCTTGAAAAGTTGAGGACTGATCAGTGGGGTAAGACAGTTCCAGTCATCATCCTTTCCAACTTGAGTGAAAAACAAGAAGGCGAAAAAGCAGCTAAACTTGGTGTAAAAGAATACTTGGTCAAAGCAAATTTCACCCCTGCTGAGATACTTGCCAAAATTACAGCAATAATTGGTTCTTAGCTATGCTTTTTAGTCACCTGCCCCACGTGCTATTCCCCACCAAGCACAACAACTACCGTGCTCACGCAACTAGAACCTGGGCAATATCTCTTGCAGTGCTTTCAATACTGGTTTTTAGATTCTCCTCCTTATTTGGAGGTGTAGGTGTTTCTGATGGTAGGGTTTTGGGTATTTCAACAAACATAAATCCTGATGAAGTGATTGAGATTACCAACAAAAAAAGAATGGAGGCTGGGGTTGGTCCAGTGGCTAAAAACAATCTTCTAACAAATGCTGCAAAGCAGAAGGGCGAGCATATGTTTAAGCTTGGCTATTGGGCACACATCGCGCCAGATGGGACTGAGCCTGTCTCTTATACACATCT
>DBDT01000049.1 GCA_002293705.1 Candidatus Woesebacteria bacterium UBA925 | reverse complement strand
AGATGTGTATAAGAGACAGCTTCACATGCTTCCAAGAAGAAAAGGAAAGATTATTTTCACCTCATCAATGAGAGGACTGTTTGATTATGGAAGACCGGGAATAATGGATTACTGCATGTCAAAGTCGGCAGTAATCAGCTTGACCAAAAATCTAGCAAAAGAGCTAGCGCCTGACATTCAAGTTAATTCCGTGGCACCAGGTTTCACCGAGACCGACCTTGCATCTAAGTGGGATGTTCAGACTCGTGAGGCTGCGGTGAAGGATGTTTACCTGAAAAGAATAATGACTCCAGATGAGGTGGCTCAAGCGTATGTTTATCTATCAAGCGATGCTGCAAATGGAGTAACGGGCCAGGTATTGGTTGTTGATGGTGGATATACATTAAAGTAGATGAAAGTACTAATTTTTACAGGTTCAGCAGGAGTTGGTAGTAGTGCAAGAGGAATTGGGGTATACACAAAAATGTTGTTTGAGTCACTGTCTAAACTGGACGGAATTGAGGTGACGATGGGCAACTTCAAAAATATGCAGAACCCTGATATTGTTCACTATCCAAGTTTTAGTTTCTTCAAAATTCAATTGCCATTTGTTAAAAAAGGTAAAACTGTAGTTACCGTTCATGATACTATCCCTCTAATTTACCCAAACAATTATCCCGCAGGCATAGTTGGTTCTATAAAGTTGCAATACCAGACTTTGGCCTTAAGACAATCAGATGCAATAATTGCAGATTCAGAAACATCAAGAAAAGATATTGTTAGGTTTCTGGGTGTAAGTCAGGACAAAATAAAGGTGGTTTATCTTGGTCCTACATTGAAGCGAAGTGAGTCAGCAAAGAAAGAATTAGAAACAGTTGTGGCCAAATACAATCTTCCTGAAAGCTTTGTTTTATATGTGGGAGATGTTAACTATAACAAGAATCTCCCAGCCTTGTGTGAAGCTTGTGTTAGAGCTAAAACCAACTTGGTTATAGTGGGAAAATCAGCCTTGGCTTTAAATGCTGATCTTTTTCACCCAGAAAACAGAGACCTATCTGAAATAGTGTCGAAGTATGCAAATAGTAAGTATGTTAAACGGGTTGGATATGTTGCAGATAGTGAATTGCGATACTTCTTTGAATCTGCAAGCATGTACTGCCAGCCATCAAGGTATGAAGGCTTTGGCCTTAGTGTCCTAGATGCTATGGCATCAGGCCTACCTGTTTTAAGCTCAAACATTCAGGTGTCGAAGGAGATTTGGGGCAATCATGTTGAATATTTTGATGTTAACAGCATTGATTCTTTGACTGGAAAAATCCAAGAGTTGATGTCTAGTGACAAGAAAAGAAAATCTCTTACAGAGTCTGGGTTGAAGTTTTCTAAATCGTTTAGTTGGAGAAAGTGCGCCGAAGAAACATTATCTTTATACCAGAAGGTTTTAAGTTCCTGAATGAGGCATAGGACAATCTTTTTAGTCTGGGCTGTATGGAAGTTCTTCATCTTTTTATCTGTCGCTCTTCTTGCCACTAGATTTTCTGTTCAGTCTGGCTATTTAGGTGGGGGAGTAGAGAGGTATTTTACAAATCCTGCTTTATGGGGTTTTGCAAATTACGACGGATCACATTACTTAACCATTGTAAGGGATGGTTATTTGGTAGGGATGTACTACTATTTTCCACTTTACCCAATCACGATATCTTTGATTAACTCATTGTTTAGGTTAAATGGCGAATTTGGCCTGCTTTTATCAGGATTGATTGGGAGCTCAATTTTTCACCTACTTTCATTGATCGTGATCTTTAAGTTTGCCTCAAACTTATTTGACAAAAAAATTGCCAATCATGTGGTTATGGTTATCTTGCTCTTTCCTTTCTCATTCTTTTTTAATGCAGTGTACACAGAAAGCTTGTTTTTGCTTTTGGCCTCTCTTGCACTTTACTTTACTGGTAAAAAAAATTGGTTTCTCGCATCAATATTTTGCGCTTTGGCAACAGCTACTAGATTGGCGGGCTTGGCTTTAGTGGCTTCTCTGCTTGTTCAATTTATTCTTCATTACAAGGTAAGTATTAAAGAGCTGATTTTAAACTCATACAAGGTAATCATTTCTCCGCTCGGACTTATCAGTTACATGTTATTTCTCAATCAAAGATTCGGTGATCCGCTTATATTTTGGTCAAATATTGAAAACTTCGGCCAGCAAAGATCTGAAACCCTAGTTCTACTTCCACAAGTATTTTTCAGGTATGTTTTCAGGATTATTCCAGCTTCTGTTTCCTATCCTCCAGCCTTTGTTATCTATTTTTGGGAGCTTTTAGTCGCAGTAATTCTTCTTTTAACAATAATTTACATGCTGAAAAAGAAGTTTCCGGCTTACTTGACCGTTTTTTCCATAATATCTTACTTGCTACCAACTTTTTCAGGTAGTTTTTCATCTTTGCCTAGATATGCTTTGGCAATAGTACCATCCTTTTTTGTTATCGGAATTCTTGTTTCAAGTAGGGGTAACTTGGTAAAAGCGCTTTACTATTTAGGTTGCGCTTTGTTTCTTGTTCTATTTGCATCAATGTTTGTTGCAGGGTATTGGGTATCATAGAGTATGGTGAAGAATTGGATTAGTAAGCTTCTTAAAACCTCAACTGTAAAACAATCGACAGTAACCTTGGTCTCGGTGTTTCTAAACGGGGTGACTGGTTTTGCCTTCTATTACTTGATTGCAAGGATGATTGGTGCTGAGGCAAATGGGGTATTCGGTTTGGTTGGCTCCCTGGTTGCACTAGTCTCTTCTGTGGCCAATCTTGGAGTTGATACTGCTGCAACAAGGTTTTATGCAAAGTACGTAAATTCAGACAATCGCAAGGCACTATCTGCTTTGAAAATTGCATTTGTCACTAAAATTCTTTCTTGGTCAACGATTGCTCTAATTGGTTTGGTCTTTTCCAACTTGATTGCTGAGTTTGTCTTTTCAGATTTAAACTTGTCAGTTTATATCAAGATAGCATTTTTGGCTGCGTTAGGTAGCATGTACTTCTCGTTTGTTTGTGCTGTTTTGCAGGCTCAGCAAAGATTTGTTCACTGGGGGGCGATAAACGTAGGGGGTAATGTGGCTAGACTAATTGTCACATTTTTATTGATCTATCTCTCAATTCTTTCAAAAGATTCCTCCGTTGCGATATTGGTTGCTTTCCCTTTTATAACAGTCTTAATAGGTTTTTATTTTTTGCCTAACTTTTTTAAAGTAAAAGTAGGGAAAAACTTTTTTAAAAAGTTTATAAAGTTCAGTATATGGGTAGGGGCTTCTGGGGTGTTTTCAGCAATTGTGTCTCGCATGGATGTTTTAGTTGCAGCAAGATATGTCAGTTTGTATGAGCTAGGCAACTATTCTGTTGCCACCACACTGGTGGCTTTTGTATCCCAAATTGTAATGGCGCTTGGCATGGTAGTTGCACCAAAGTTCGCTAGCTTTAGTACCCATGTGCAGGCTGTTGCTTATCTAAAAAAGACAATGACTGCAGTTTTTGGCCTGTCAATTTTGGGTGTGGTAGTTGGTGTAATTCTGGCTTATTACTTTGTACCTTTTGCATATGGGTCTGAGTATCCTTTGGTCTCCCTGCCACTATCAATACTTATAGTTGCTTATTCATTGTTTCTGATTAGTATGCCAATTCACGCGATGGTAGTTTACTACTTTGGAAATACTAGATTGATGTTTGCAACAACAATACTTCAAGGACTGTTTCTTTTTGTTTCTTTGGACCTATTAACAAGATATTATGGAATATTCGGAACATCTGTTGCAGTCTTGATTGGGATGGGTGTTGTGTTGGTTGTACCATCTATGTGGTTAATTCTTAAGTTGAAGAATGAAAACAAAAATCAAAAATCTAGTAAATAACCCACTTGTATTAGGAAGTGCAGTAATGTTTGTGGGTAGTAATTTGGCCAACGCGATAGGATTTTTATACCATTTTTTGCTAGGACGGATGCTTGGTAAGGAGAGTTATGGGGAGCTGGCTGCATTTCTCTCGATTGTCTCGCTTTGCTCATCGGTGTATGCCTTTGTCGGTATTTATATGACCAGGGAAATTGCCTCAACAGACAAACCAAGAGAAAGGTTTACAAAAATTACACGCTTTTTCCTACCTATGTTTTTAGTTGCATTAACTTTGATTAGTTTTCTGGTAGTTTTGTTTAGATCAGATTTAAAGATAGGACTCACTACTTCGCTTATGATATTTTTCGCCAATAGTTTTGCGCTAATTAACTTCTTTATAAAAGCATATTACCAAGGACTATCCAACTTTATTAAAGTCTCAGTTTTATCAAACGTCGAAATGATTTTTAGACTAATACTTGCAGTTTTTCTGGTGTATACGGGATTTGCAATATACGGAGTCACAATAGCTTACGTGCTTGGGGCAATAATCTCTCTTTTTGTGGGTGTTATATTTCTTAAACCAAAGTTGGCAGAGTTTAAGAAGCAAAGCAGCATAAAATCATCAGAGGTTTTTAAGTCTTCATTCATCCCAATAGCTGTCAGTCTTGGAACTACTGTTTTGATGTCTATTGACATAGTAGTTGTAAGGTACTTGTTGTCCGAGATTGACTCAGGGACATATAGTGCCTCTTTAACGATTGGTAGGATGGTTATGTATGCAACAACACCAATTGCAGCAGTGTTGTTGCCAATTTTGGCTAAAAAGGGGTTGAATAACCCAGTTTTTACAGGAGTACTTGGGATATCGTCTTCGGTCTTCGTTTCTTTAGCGTTTTTGCTTGTCTTTTATTATTTCTCACCTTTGGTTGTTAGTGTTTTGTATGGAAATGGTTTTTCTCAAGTTTCAGACTATGTTCTTCATTCTGGGCTTAACATGTCTCTTTTGTCGCTTGTCATGGCTTCGGCAAACATTGGTTATGCCAAAAATCGAAGCCTGCCGCCATTGGTACTATTTTTCACAGCCATATTCTATCCTGTAGCTTTATTGGTTTTTGCAAACTCTATTGAAACCGCCCTGACAGTTGCCACAATCATTTTTAGTTTAAGTTTCCTAGTTCAATTGCTATACTTTGCTGGTGAAGCAATCAAGCGTCGACGTATCTATAGTAGTCCCAGCCTATAAGGCTGAAAAATTTATTGCTGATAATTTACTCCAGTTTGACCAGGCAATGTCCCAGACAAGGTATTCATACGAAATAATATGTGTTGTGGATGGATATAGTGATAAAACTAAGCAAAAAGCCCTTAAAGTGTCTAGAACAAAAAAGAATATTAGAGTTGTTGGGTACAAGACAAACGTTGGTAAGGGTAATGCGGTCAGAATAGGCATGGGTTTGGCAAACGGAAGAATTGTAGGCTTTGTGGATGCTGGAATAGAACTTTCTCCAAACGGGATTAGTATGCTTTTAGAGCATTTTGAGTGGTATAAGGCAGATATCATTATTGGATCCAAAAGACACCCTGCTTCAAAAATTGAATATCCTGGCTTTAGGGTCGTGATGTCTGTTGTATATCAAATTCTTGTAAGAATTCTCTTTGGTTTGAACGTAAAAGATACTCAGGTGGGAATGAAATTTTTCAAAGCAGAAATACTAAAAAAGATACTACCAAGACTTCTTGTTAAAAAATTTGCTTTTGACATCGAGATGTTGGCAGTTGCAAACTCCTTAGGCTACAAGAAGATCTATGAAGCTCCTGTTGAGTTGAAAATGAACTTTTCAGGAACATCAACCATTATGACAAGGAAGTTTGTGAATGTTGTGGCGGGTATGGTTTGGGACACTCTGGCAGTTTTTTATAGACTAAGGATTATTGGATACTACAAAAATGACAGTAAGTTTTCATGGGCGAAATTTATCAAAAATCTCCCCTCATGAAAATACTAATATTAAGCTGGAGAGGGCCTGGCCATCCTCACGAAGGAGGGGCTGAGAAGGTGACGCATATTTATGCGAAATCATGGGCTAGTTTGGGTCACGAAGTCACCCTGTTCACATCAGCATTTACTGGCTCTAAAAATCTGGAGTATGTAGATGGGGTTAAGGTGATTCGCAGAGGAAGCCAGGCTTTTGGGGTAAAAATTGCTGCCTTTTTATGGTACTTGTTTGAAAATCTGGATAAATTTGATTTGGTGTTTGATCATTTTCACGGAATACCTTTTTTTACTCCGATTTATGTTAGGTCAAGGAAGATAGCATTTATTCATGAGGTTGCCACTCAAGTCTGGTCACTTAATACATGGCCTAAACCCCTGAACCTTATGCCAGCGATTATTGGTCGGTATGGTGAGCCATTTGTGTTTAAAATCTATGCTGGCTGCGAATTTTTGACAGTTTCCAACTCAACTAAAAGTGACTTGGTAAACTTCGGTGTAGATGAAAAGCTGATTACTGTTATCAATAATGGTGTTGAGGTGGATAGTACTAACTCAAAAAGTCGAATGGTAAAGAATAAACTCTTTACAGTTACATATCTTGGTGCAATAGCAAAAGATAAAGGTATAGAGGATGCGTTAAAGGCATTCTCAATTAGCTACAAGCAGGATGGTGATATGCAAATGTGGATTGTGGGGAAAGGTCATGGGGATTATGTGGAGGAGTTGGTCCGCTGTCTCTTATACACATCT
>DBDT01000024.1:10296-10994 GCA_002293705.1 Candidatus Woesebacteria bacterium UBA925 | reverse complement strand
ATGGTGTTTATAGTCATTTTAATTTTGGAGTTAACCTGTCAAAGTATTTTTCCGGATCGTGGCTTAACTATTCGTCAGTGGGTCATCTATCTGGAATTCCCATAACTACGGATGTTTCAAGAACATTGATAGTTCTTTTGATTGGCTTGGTGTCTAATCCAGAGAATTTAAGGTTTCTTTGGATGATTGCCATGATTTTTATTGGCCCTCTTGGTGTCTATTTTCTTGTGAAAGAATTCCTTGTTGGTTTATCTAATCGAAGTGCTGGAATGGCCTCATTTATTGCCTCTTTTGTATATTTGTTTAATTTTGCGACGGTTCAATCATTTTACACAGCGTTCGAACCGTTCGTTACCCTTTTTGGTTTTTTACCATTGTTTCTTCTTGGTTCGCAAAGATTTTTAAAATCGAAAAGGGGGTCAACTCTCCTAACTATCATTATTTTCTTGCTTGGATCTTCAGTATTCTATGTTCAAACCCTGTTTTTGGTAGTCATTCTTTTGGTTGGTATACTTGGGACTGTTCATATATTGGAATCAAGGATTTCTTTAACTTCAATTAAAAAAACAGTTAGCCTTTTTCTTTTGGTGCTAGCAGTAAACCTCTATTGGCTAGTGCCTTCCGCTATTTACACAGTAAGAGATTCAAGTGTTGTGGTGGATTCCAGGAGCAACTATCTTTCTACCGAGGAGACCAGG
>DBDT01000024.1:0-10095 GCA_002293705.1 Candidatus Woesebacteria bacterium UBA925 | reverse complement strand
TATAAGAGACAGATCTTTCTACCGAGGAGACCAGGCTAATGAATGACGCCTTTTCTGGGTTACTGGAGATATTTACTTTTAAGTCGTTTTGGCTGGAGTATTTAGATTATGACGGAACTAACTTCGTGAGAATGATGCAACCTTGGCATGATCACGTATACAACCAGAAAACAATTGCAATTCAATTTTTTGCTCTTTTACTTGCCTTGATTGGTCTATTGCTAGGAGCCGTTAAGAACAGGTCTCTTGCTCTAGTTACCTTGCTGATTATTCTTACCTCGGTCGTTTTTCTTGTGGGTAGTTTGCCCATACCTCTTTTTAGTCAAATATTTAGATCACCGTTTACCAAATGGTCCCTTCCGCTTGCTTTGGGAGTTTCGCTGTGCGTGGCGCAGTTGTTTTTAACTCTAAGTTTCATCAGAGGACGATTGGGAAATCTGGTTTCATACTCAACACTAGTTGCAGTTATTGTTATTAACTCATTGATTGTTTACCCCGTTTTCAACGGAAAACTGATTTACGAAGCCTTGAGTGTTTCTGTGCCTGAACGGTACTATGAAATGTTTAGGAAAATTAACGAACTTCCTGAGGGTACAAGGGTTGTTTCTTTCCCCTCTTATTCTCATTGGGGCTGGTCTTTCAAGGATTGGGGGTATAGGGGGTCTAGCCTTCTAACATATGGAATCAAGCACTCTCTGATGGACAGAACTTTTGATGTTTGGAACAAGACAGGTGAGGAGTACTATGACAGAATTTCAAAATCTTTATATAACAATGATATCGAAGCTTTCAGGTTGACTCTTAATTATTACAATGTAAACGCAATCATTGTTGATGAAAGTGTAATTGTTCCAGGTCAAGTCGATCAGGGCGTTTTGGAGGTTGAAAGAATAAACACATTTCTTTCCGAACTTGGAAATTTATATTGGAACAGCGCAGATAATGGTTTGAAAGTCTACACTATAGAGTCCAATCATCGTGACAGTTTCTTTAAATTTGATAGTGTGTCTTTAAACCAAGAAGATGCTAATTATCAAAGCAGGTTGGCTGAGAGATCAAAACATCCTTTTTCTGAACTCTTACTTCCAAATAAAATTGAATTACAAAAAAGCAAAATTAACAAAGAAGTTTACTTTGGTAAAAAATCCTCAATTGATGGTGAGCTGATAATTCCTCCAGTTGAGTCTAAGATTAAACTCTCTGGTGAGATTGTTTATTCAAACACAGATTTGACTATCAAATTTGAAAATCTTGCCAAGGTTTCAGCAAATAAAAACACAGTCGAAGTAAAGGCTGACAGCATTTATCTTAAGGGTGATTTTAACAAAGATAGGTTGGCGGTAGGTTTAAATGGGGAGATTTACTACTTAAAGAAGGATTCGCCAAGTAAGGTTGGCGTGTTGCATAAACCTGGAGATAAAATGCTTATTGAGATTTATAGTATCGATAACCAAAAAAAGAGGGTCTTTGCAGAATTTAATGCTAAAGATTTTTCGAAGTGCTGGGTGAGGGATGGTCTTTTGGGTGAAATCGATGTACGCGAAGAAGGTGGGCTTGTAAGCATAAATACTAGGGATGCTGCAGCGTGCACATCTATAAAAATAGGTAAAACTGAGTTTGTGAAGTCTGTGGCCAATCTGTCATTGGAATACGAACCAGTCATTGATGGATCTAGGCCAAGCTTTTGTTTGCTTGTTGAGGGAGGAAGCGAATGCTTGCATGATGACATATTCTATTCTGGAGTAAGTGATACTTTGGGTAAATCTTCGGTGGAAAGGAGTGTGTTGTTTGAAAAAGATACCACATACTGGTTGGTTGTGACTGCTAGACCATCAGATGTTGAAGGGAAAGACTCGGCGATTAAGTACTCAAAACCAGTTCTGAGTGAATATCCACTAGTGTATTCCTTTGTTGTGCAGGGGTTTGATAAGGACTTGCTTTATGAAAAAAGACTGGCAATAGAAAGCGGGCAGGAATTGCAAGTTAACTTACCATTTTCTCCAGTTGGCTTGGGGGTTGAGAATTCTGTTGAGGTTAAAAATTGTGATTCTTTGAAAAGAGGGTCGGTTGAAGCAAATTCTTTTGAAAACAATGTGCTCATTAAAGCGAGCGGTTATGGTTCATTGTGTTTTACCAGAATAACTCCAAACCTCACAAATAATAGTGAAGGGTTTTTAGAGATTTACTCCAAGAACATTTCTGGTAGGCCATTGAAAGTATTTGTATTTAATCAGACTTCCAAGCGCACAGATAGGGAATTTCTACTTCATCGTGGCGGGGAAATGGGAGAAACTTACTCTATTGGGAGCTGGGATAACTTGAATGAATCGGCGTATGCTATTACTTTAGAAAACAGGGCTTTCGGCGGTGTCGATGCTGAGAATGTTTTCTATGGAATGAACTATGTTTATGCTCCTTTGGAGTGGTTGTCGTCTATATATGTCGTAAACAATCAAGTTCAAAAAACTGGAGAAGGTGGTGGGATTACTAAAGTTTCCCAGTTGATGCCTGCAATTTTTTCAATCGATTATTATGGTTCATTTGACCTGCATAGTAATTTTGGTAAGGATGGTTTGTGGTTGGGTCTTCAAAACTTCAGGTTGGTTCCACAAGCCAATACAGATTCATGGACAAACTCGTGGTTTCTTGAGGATTGTGGCTTCGACGGTTGTAACATTCAATTTGTCTATTTGCCTCAGCTGATTCAATATGTGATCTATTTAGGTTCCGTCGGGTGCTTGGTCTTTTTGCTAACTTATTCAAAAACAAGGAGCAAGCAAAAAAATTGAAATAAAGTTAGTTTAGTGTTAAAATATACGATTTTCTCTAAACAAGAGTTATATGAAAAATAAAATAAGTAAAGGTATGTTTTTGTCTCTCGCTCTTACTTTTTTGAGCGTGGGCTCTGCTGTGGCGCAAACAACCTCATATTGGAACAATTGCAGTGGAGGGACCCAGATTGTTAGGTGTGAGACATACAATTGTCCAAAGGGGGATACCAACAAGGATGGTAGGTGCAGTTTGTCAGATGAGCAGGCAACCCAGACCGATTCCAGGAATGATTCTTTTTGTGCCAATCCACCAAGCAACTGTGGTGAGGTTCTTTACTTCCCTCAAAATAGCACCAACTCATGTGCCATTAGGGTAAAGGAGACCAATAACAACTGCACCCTCTACAGGGCTGGAAACCCAACTGTTTCACCTAGTCCAACTGCAGTTTCAACTCCAACCCCCACTGTGAGACCAACTTCCACACCAGTTGCCTCAGTGACTGTTAGGCCAACTGCTACTGCAACCTCTATTCCAAGACTGCCCGTATCATCTCCAGCTGTATCAACTGGCTCAAGTAAGCCTGCCACTCTTCCTAAAACAGGAGCGGCTCTTTGGATTAGTATATTTCTCGCAGGAGCAGGGTTGTACGGAGTTTGGATGTATGAGAAATCAAACAAACAATCAAAGTAAGAGGAAATTTGGTACTTTGTACCATTTTTCCATGGAAGGAAAGACTGGAACAGTCTATCTTGCAACTCCCAAAAAAACTTGGTCCCAGAAAATAGTAGGAGTTATTGGGACTGCCATTACCAGTGGAGCATTTGCTTTTCTTCTTTACTCGTATGCGCCAATTGTTAGAAATGATTCTCCATTTATTCCTCTTGAGTCAAAAGTAGAAATCAATGAGGAGAGGTCTGCTAATGCTCAAAAAGAAGAAGTTGTAAGTGATCCTGAGGTGGAGGTTGAATACTTCCTCTCAATCCCAAAGATTAATGCATATTCAAAGATTATTCGCGATGTTGACCCAATGGATGAGGGCCAGTATGCGGCCGCTCTACTCTCAGGGGTTGCCCATTCCAAAGGCACAAGTTATCCGGGATCAGTTGGTAGATCATTTCTTTTTGCTCACTCTACAAACGACATTGTAAACATCACTCAATTCAATGCTGTTTTTTATGACTTAAGAAAACTTGCCAAAGGAGACAAAATCGAGGTTAGAAATAGTAGGGGTGAGGTGACCTTGTTTGAAGTCCGAGAAAGACACATAGTTGAGGCAACTGATGTAAGCTGGTTGTCGCAATCTGACAAAACTGAGCTTGTTTTGCAGACCTGTTACCCTCCAGGTACAACCTGGAAAAGACTTATTGTTGTTGCAGATCCTGCATAGCTTGGTGCGTTTGCGCTTGACTTGGTGACTTAGTGCAGTCATAATACACCTATCTTCTTGAAGCTTAGTTACTTAAAGTCATTGATTTCCACAGACAACTAAAGTATTTTTAAGCAGCAAGCAAAAAATTATTACATGAGCTACGACAAACCTTCTCGTCCATTTGGTGGAGCACCAGTATTAAGTTCTACACCCCCTCAGTCGGTGGGTGGTCTTGTTGTGGACAATAGAGTGCTCCCTGATTCATCTCTTCCAACTGAGATGGTTGAAGGAGTTTTGGATATAGCAACTGAAGGATCGGGTCTTCTAAGACCAAGTTTTTCAGCAAGTGACAAAGACATCTACATTTCCTCATCTCAAATCAGAAGATTCAACTTAAGAAATGGTGACAGAGTTGGTGGTCCCGCTAGAAGACCAAAAGATAATGAAAGATATTGGGGTCTACTTAAAGTTGAAACTGTAAACGGAAAAGAAGCAGTTGAAATGGGTGAAAGAGTAGATTTTGAAAGCTTGGTTGCAATTTACCCTGATGAGCAGATAAAACTTTCCACAGACAGCGAGACAATGACCACTAGGGTGGTTGATCTAATTGCACCAATTGGTTTTGGTCAAAGAGGCTTAATTGTTTCTCCTCCAAAAGCAGGTAAGACTTGGTTGGTCAAAGACATTATTAATGGTATTGGCAAAAACTACCCAGAGGTGTTGGTCATTGCTGTTTTGATTGGTGAGAGACCAGAAGAGGTAACAGATATAACAAGACACCTAAAGACCTTAACAAATGGAACAGGGTTAGTTGCTTCAAGTAATTTTGACGATGATCCACATGAGCAAACAAGAGCTGGAGAGTTGGCATTAGAGTTTGCAAAAAGACAAGTAGAAGAAGGTAAAGATGTAGTTATTGTTCTAGACTCAATCACAAGACTAGCCAGGGCCTACAACTTAGCACTTCCCAACACAGGACGAACTCTAACTGGTGGATTTGATACAGGAGCACTTCAGCCAGCAAAGAAATTCTTTGGAGCAGCCAGGAAGATTGAAAATGGTGGATCACTTACAATTATTGGAACATGTTTGGTTGAAACAGGCTCCAGAATGGATGAATTGATCTACGAAGAGTTCAAAGGAACCGGAAACATGGAGCTACACCTAGACAGAAAATTAGCAGAAAGAAGAATATTCCCTGCAATCAATATAACTAGAAGTGGAACCAGGCAGGAAGAGCTACTATATGGAAAAGAAAACATGGCCAGAATCCTTACTCTCAGAAGGATGATGGATATGATCCCTGATGATGAAAGAACAGAAACACTTCTAAACAAGTTGTCTACCATAGACAACAACTCAACCTTCCTTGAGTCCCTCAAAACTGCCTAAATTGACAGTTCAGCCTCAATAACCTATAATATATTAGTATTGTTCAGTAATTCGGGGGTGGTTGGTATGGAGATGCTGCGCAGTTTAATCTTTCTATTGGTGTTGGTGGTGTTTGCAATTGCAATAGCCACTCAACAGTTCGCAGTCCGAGACCGAAAAGTCTTGCGGGCTGCTGCGTGCGGGGAGCAATCCGCGGCCGCATCACTAATGGATGAGTGGTGTATATCGGTTATAGGTGGTGGCCAGTAGGTTGTGGCGCTGGTAACTTTAGTTGCCAGCGCGTTTCTAATACCAAGTACTATGTATAAGGAAAGGGGAGGGGGAAGGTATGAGTCCGCAACACAGTCCTAACTACTACCTAAAACTGACCGCGTTGGTTGCGGTACTGTTTGGGGTCGCGGTGGTATTCGCCAACTACGTTGGTGGGGTATATCTGGCTTTAAGTGCTGCGATTTTGGTCACAGTGATTGTTGTTGTCGCTGGTCGCCTCAAAGCCATGTCGGAGTCTCGCCAGACTCGGAGAGAGTTTGAAGGTGTGTGGCGTGAAGTCAGTTCAGATTTTGATAGGAGACGGAGGAAATTTGACGAAATCGGGTCTCCTGATGGCAGTGGTGGTAGCAGTTATTTGCAATAATTATGAAGGTGAGCTTATAGCTCACCTTTTTTGTGTTAGAAGGCTTGATTGTGGTATCCTGTTTCTCGCAGATGGATTCCGTCCGCAAATCAATAATTCAGCTAGCCTTAGACATCAGGCTGTTTTCAATTGATCTAGCTTCTTTTCTTTCTTCAATATTACGACTAGTTTTTAACTTCTTTGAATCACACAAAAATAAATTTGTTAAAAAGCTGTATAGGGAGCGTGGTAGACTGGCGGGAAGATTTGTTCACTCTGGTATGGCTGGAATATCTGCTCTTGGGGTTATGATAGCCCCCATATTAGTAGGTGAGATCAGAAGCCAAGACATTGATCCATGGAGAGAGGCAACTGAACAGGTTTTGTCGGCCTCGGTTGAAGAGCAGGGCATGGACACCGACTTTGTTGATGGAAGGATACGAGACAATGCAGTCAAATATACAGTGCAACCTGGAGATACAGTGTCTGCTATTGCCAAGAAGTTCGATGTATCAGAAGACACGATTAGGTGGCAAAATAACCTAGCTTCAAAAAATAGCATCAAAGAAGGTCAGGTTTTGGAGATACTTCCAGTCTCAGGAGTATCCCACAAGGTGACAAAAGGTGAGACGGTCTATTCCATAGCAGAAAAGTACGATGCTGAGCCTCAGGCAATTGTTAACTACCCTTTCAACACCTTCCTAAATGATGAAACATTCGAGCTTGCCATAGGTCAAACTATTATTGTTCCGGATGGAGTTAAAAAAGAGACAGTATTGTGGCAACCACTTGCTTCAAATAGAAGACAGGTTACTCCGGACGCTGGAACAGTTGTGGCCTCAGGTAGTTTTGTCTGGCCTACACAAGGAACCATCACTCAAAGGTTCAGCTGGTATCACAAGGGAATCGACGTGGCCAATAGGGCAGCGCCAAACATTGTTGCGGCTGATGCTGGCAAGGTGGTTACAGCTGGTTGGAGTCCGGTAGGGTATGGTAATCATGTAATCATCGATCATGGAAATGGTTACAAAACTTTATATGCTCACATGCAAAAGTTATTTGTGACTGTAGGACAAACTGTTGGTCGAGGTGGTGCTATTGGTCAGATGGGTTCCACTGGAAGGTCAACTGGAACCCACTTACACCTTGAGATAATTAAAAACGGCACCAAAGTTAACCCACTAACTCTTCTTAAGTAGTAAAATATACTCCTGGTTACCAGGGCTCATAGTTGAACGGTACAATGGCGCATTCGCATTGCGCAGGTCCGGGTTCAATTCCCGGTGAGTCCACAAAAAGGATGTGATATAATCTGCGCAGTAGGTGAGGTGCTGATGAAAGCTCAGAATAGTCGTCTCAGGAACGGCTTGGGGTTTAGGCGGCATGGGTGTAAGTGGGTGCCCCTCTGAGTTAAAAGGAGACCCAAAAATCTCCTGATTCCAAGATAAGAGGTGTCTTTTTGGGCGACCTCGAAACTTAGTTGTCTGGCAACTATTTCTGGAAGTTGCCACCAAGAGCGTGTTCTTGGTTAAAAAGGTAGGTAGTTCGCACCTCACCTCCTTTTTACATTGAAGTCCTTGATTTTCTTCTGATTATTGATTCACTTCCTCATCAAGTGTTGGAGGGGTGGTGTCCTCTGGTAGTTCAACTGGTGGATTGATCCTGGCAGTGTCTGTTGCAACCTCAGGAGCCTTTACATTTTCTCCTGATGCGGCTTGCTTGTTTCTTGCAGGCACCTTGCTTTGGACGTTTTCAATCTCTTTCTTGATAATGTCATGATCCTGAGTTCCACTTTGGACTAGGGTAAGTGCTTGTGTAAGCTCAGCCAAGGCGCGATCAAACTGGCCATTGTCTCTATATGCAATTGCAAGATTGTATCTTGAGTTGGCCAAGTCTGGCTTAGCAAGGACAGCTAGTCTAAATACATCAATTGCTTCTTCATATCTTCTGGCTCCGTAGAATATTCCACCCAAGGCTAATCTGATATTTGGATTCACTGGATCAAGTGCAATTGCCTGTGAATAAGTCTGGACTGCAAACTGATCAGCTCCTCGAGCAATAGGCATTACTGATCTGTAGATTGTTGCCAAACTCTCCCAATTACCAGCTCTTTGCCTATTTAATAGTACTGCTGATCTTCCCTCTCTTATCGCTTGCTGTACTAGTCTACCTACATTTGTTCTCTCCTCTTCAGTGATACCTTCTTTTTGTGCCAAAGAGTTGGCCAAAGCAAGATTAAGTTGTGCATAGCTTATTCTGTATCTGTCGGCATATGGACTAACTGAGATTGCTCTACCCATTGTTTCGTAAGCAACACGACCGTCATTTCTGGTGATAGCCTGCAGGGCACTATAGTAAAGATATTCACCCCTGGTGGCTTGGAAAACCAACACCAAAGCCCCGATGCTAAGGATAACTGTAGGGATTGCTATGGCAAAGGTTGCCACCTTTCCTTCTATAGATGCATTTCCATCTTCAGTCTCTCTGGTGAACATGTGCACAACATATGTTCTAGATCCCAAGGCGAGAAGTACAAAGAGAAGGAATATAAGGGTTGGGGTTGCAGGGAAGAAGGCCAGGAAAGCAACTAACATTACAACAGGAAGAACGTGTACTGCCTTGCCATCTTTGAAGTAAACTCTGGCTTTTCTAACTACAGCTATAGCCAAAACCACAAGTGCTGCAAGACCCAGTAGCCCAACCTCAGTAACAGTGGTTAATAGAAAACTGTTGGCATTTGCATATCTTAGGTTCCAGGCATCAGTCTGATTGAATCCAATTGGCGCAAACCTTGAAAAGGCAGTTAGGTAGTTACCAGGACCTGCTCCCAAAAATGCTCTTTCCTTAAGTGCTTCGGTGGCCACAGCCCATGAAACTGAAGCAGAAGGTAGCTGGGTTACTGACCAATTTCTAAATAGTGTGAATGCTCCTGCAATACCTGCGAGTGCAAACAAAGCCAAAAATACTCCATATACTGACTTACTTGCTGAAGACTTTCCAAGTCTGAACATATCTGCAGCAAATGGAACAAGTACTACTATGAATATGACTAGAGTAAGGATGCTGCCGCTAGGCGAGAATGTCTCAAGTCTAAGTACGGCTGGAAGTGCACTTGCTGATTTTAGAATCCCTGAAACTGAAATGATTGCGAAGAACGACAGAATTGCTCCACTAATAAGCAGTGCTGTTTTTACGGCATTTTTACCACCTTCTGATAGTTGATTGATTAAAAAGTAGATAAGTGCACCTGCAATAACAAACGAAACTGTTCCTGGTAACCAGAATGCCTCCATTCTGTTTGGGCTGACAATCCAGCCGCTTAGAAAGTAGGAAAGTGCAATAAGAAATACTGGAATATCAAATGCTGATGTGGAGAATATGAGTCCTTTCTCTTTCCTCAATACATTTTTTGCAGCTTTAACCACAAATAGAATTGATAGAAGCAGAGCAGATAATACTAGCTTTGGTGTGCTGAATGGATTTGGGAAGATTGGTAGAAAAATTAATGGAAACAATCCAACTAACAATGCTGTAAGACCTATTTCTGCCTTTCGTAATTTTTCTACGCTCATATAATCAGTAATAATCCAGATTAATTTTATTGTCTTGGTGTGTCAAGGACATAAAAATTGTTAACAACTGTCCAACTAAATAAAACATCTCCTTTTGCTGGACTTGTAAGTGAAACAACAAACGAGCCGCTTTCCTGATTTTTCACAAAAATTTGATGGTACTGTTCAGTCGGTGTGACTGTGATTGCTGAAAATGGAGAACTTTGTTGTGAGAATATTTTAACCTCTGTTGCACCAGACCTGATTACCCCTCTGCCACCATCTATTCTTGGAGGAATAAATTGATTCGGCTGTTCGGCGTCAACTGAAGTTTGTCCGCTAATCTTTCCAGGTCCAGAGCTGTCTCTTATACACATCTCCGAGCCAACGAGAAAGGC
>DBDT01000073.1:897-9675 GCA_002293705.1 Candidatus Woesebacteria bacterium UBA925 | reverse complement strand
AGATGTGTATAAGAGACAGGGTAACCAGAGGAATCGGATTTGAACTGAAGATTAGATGAGAGGTAATGAGGTCACTGTTTCGTTATGAATATACAGTTGTCTCTTTAATACATTCGTTATTTCTCTTTTTTCTTGTATTGTTCCGTTACGAAATGCGTAGTTGGCATAGTCCATAAAATTGATTGGTTTATTGTCTGGATTAATGTCTTGTGCCAATAGAATTTCATCTCTCATCTTCTTGTACTCAACCATACTATATTTCAAAAAGTTATTTAGCTCGAAAAGTTGTGGATGTGCCATGTACATAAAATTAATATAGCGAAGAATTTGTTTTATTAATTTTTCTTCAGTGATATATGGCTCAGGACAACCGTACTTCTTTTGTCTCGTGCAGTGATAATAAATGTGATAGCGTGGCTCACTATATTTTCTTTTTCTATATCTGTCTTCACCAATAACCAGTGATCGACAGCTTGCACATTTGAATAAGTCCTTAAAAGTGAATGTTTTCCCTCCCCATTTTGATTTCTTGGGAACAATCAGTTGTTTTTGTACTTGATCAAATACCTCTCGAGTAATTAAAGGTTTGTATGCACCTTTGTACCAGTTACCGCCTCCGATGGGATACTCAAATTCTCCATAATAGAATGGATTTTTCAGCATGAGATAAATCTGGCTCAATGCAACTTGTTTACCTGTTCTTGTTGTAAGACAGGTATCGAGCCATTTCTTCAGTGTCCTACCACTGTCTCCATTTCTTGCTACTCGTTCAAACATCTCAGCAACAATGTGTCCACGGTCAGGATCAATAATTATGTCCTTTACTCCTGCGAAGGCTCTGTTGTAGTAACCGATCGGAGGCATCCCTGGTCGCCAACCCATCTCACATTTGGCTCGAATACCTCTTTTTACGTTGATCCCTTTTTGATCATTTTCCAGTTTCGCTTGAGAGCAGAGGATCATGAGTAAAAATTTTTCATTGGGATTGTTGGAGAAGCTTTGAGAAAACGTCTTGATTTGCTGTAGTTTACCTTGGTCCATAAGATCAACAACCATCCCCAAATCTCCAGCATTTCGACTCAGTCGATCCGGAGCCCATGAAAGGATGCCAGTAAACATTCCATTCCGAATATCTTCCAGGAGTTTTTTGAAAACTGGACGTTGTCCAGATTCTTTGGCAGAATGGCTTTCTCGTCGAATTTCTTTGATGATGAATCCTTCTCTAGATGCAAGGTCGGTCATTTCTTTAATCTGAGAGTCGATCGACATTGCCTGCCGTTCATCATCCTCACTCGATTTTCTTGCATATAAGCAATATTCCACGCTTAATATTGGAGGTATTATTTGGTTTGCTGGGGCGGGTATTTTAGCCATTTCAGTGGTCAAGGTACCGGGAAGGATCGTGGAAGTCCAGACGCAAGATACTATATACTTAAGCTATGGATTTACTGCAACAATTCTTCCTCTTGAGTCTATTAGTTCAGCTAATTCATTCCATTGAAGAACTTTCAACAGGCTTCCACAAAAAATGGTATTTGTTTAAAATGCCGTTTTGGATATTTCTTGCTTTTGAATTAAGCTTTTCAGCTTTCTGGATTATGGTTTTATTGTTACCGAATCTTCCTCACAAGGTTTATCTTCAGGAGTTTTTCTTGGTCTTAATGTTTGCAAATGGAATCCAACACCTTGTCTGGTGGGGAAATGCGAAGAAATATATACCGGGATTAATTACTGCTCCTATTCATATTCTAGTTTTCTTAATATTTTACTTTAAAGCGTTCATCTAGATTTTCCGCTAAAGCTAAACAATCGTAAGCTATTTGCGACCACAATCATTGTCATGCCTACATCCGCAAATATGGCTAGAGCTAAACTACTTCTACCAGAGAGAGCTAGAACCAGAAAGAGTATCTTCACTCCAATTGCTGAGGCGGTGTTGATTCTGATGGTTTGAACAGAAGCTCTCCCAAGCCGAACAAGAAAGGGAATCAATTTGAGGTTGTTGTTCATGAGCGCAATGTCAGCGCTCTCGACTGCTACTTCTGAGCCAATGGCCCCCATCGCAATTCCTACGGAGGAGGTAGCCAGTGAAGGTGCATCATTCACACCATCACCAACCATTGCCACATTTTGATACTTTTTAACTAACTTCGATAACTCAGTTACTTTCTCATCTGGTAATAGCTTGGCATGGACTTCATCGATACCAACCTGCTTGGCAATGTATTCTGCCGCCGAAGGATTATCGCCGGTGAGCATTGCAGCCTTAATCCCTAAGGTATGAAGCTGGGTAATAACATCCGCACTTTCAGGTCTAACTTCATCCATAATACCGATCACTCCTTTAATTTTCTTAGCATCACTAATGACAATAGCTGTTTTGCCTTCTTTTTCAAATTGCTCAACGGTGTCAACAACCCGTTGGTCTACCTTGTGTTCTTCCATCACAAATCGGAGTGTGCCAATACAGTGATGTTTGTCAATACAGACCAAACAATCACCACTAATGCCCTTTCCCATAATGGCTTTAAAGTTGGTATAGGCGTGATTGTCTTCTGCCACTTGGTTGGCACTATCGACAATACTCTTGGCGACTGGATGCTCAGAAAACGCCTCAGCTCCGGCTACACAGGCCAAGAGCTCTTCTTTAGAAAAGCCATTGAAGGGAATCACATCAGACACGACTGGTTCACCTTTGGTCAGAGTTCTAGTTTTATCAAAAGCTATCGCTTTAATACGACCCATTTCTTCCAAATATTGACCACCTTTAATGAGGATCCCTCGTTTGGTGGCATTACCAATAGCAGAAAAGATGGTGATCGGTGTCGAGATTACCAGAGCGCATGGACAAGCGATGAGCAAGAGTGTTAAAGCTTGTATAAGCCATTTATCGAACGGTTGGCCCAACGCAAAGACCGGAATAGTAACCAGCAGCAACGCCACAAGAAGAACCGCAGGTGTGTAATAGGCGGCAAACTTTTCGATAAATTTAGCAGCTTGGGACTTGCGTTCAGCTGAGGCAAAAGTCAGGTCAACAATTTTGGCTAAAGTAGAATCCTTAGATGTTTTGGTCACTTTAATCTCTAAATATCCTTGGCTGTTGAGGGTTCCAGCAAAGACCAGTTCATCTTTATATTTATTTTTGGGTAATGGTTCGCCAGTGATACTACTTTCATCAACCAGTGATTCTCCTTCAACGACCACTCCATCTAAAGGAATGTAGTCCCCAGGCTTTACCACTACAATATCTCCAATAGTAATTTGCTCAATCGGTGTTTTTTCTGTTTGGCCTTTAATCAGAGCTAGCTTAGGAGTTTTTTGCACTAACTCTTCCAGCGCATTCTGACTTCTAGTGATTCCAAACTCTTCTAATGCCTCACTTACCGCAAAAAGAATGATGATGATAACAGCTTCTTCCAATTCGCCCAGATACAATGCTCCAAAGGTGGCGATTGTTATCAACAAATTGATATTGGAAAACTTAAGCCTGATTAAACCTTGAAGACCGCCGATAATAACCTCACGACCAAAGAAGAAAATTATTCCGACAAAAAGCGGATACTCAATAAATGTTGGTAAGTGAATAGAAAAAAGAGATAGGATTTCTAGAGGAACAACAAGAAGTAAGGTAAGAACTAATCGCTTAAACTTGGTCTCTTTGAGAATCTCTGAAATAAGCATAATTTAATTGTACAGCTCATATACTTAGAAAGATTAACAATCATCTCCCAGTCCACCAACACATTTTTCAGTTGGTGGTGTGCCTCGTTCAGGACATTTTTCTGAATACATACACGCAATGTCTGTCACCGATTGCATTTGCTTACTGATTTCTTCTTGCTTCGGTCCATAACTAATGAGAATTCTATCTAAGTCAGAAAATTCGTAACTATTAAACTGATCATTTGCTTTACCGTTCACTCTAAACTTCAACTCATTATCACCACTATTGCAGTAGCGCTCTCCTGTATCTAAGACTAAACAATCTTTGCTGAAATCGATCTTCAGTGTTTTCAAAAAATATCCTAAGGTTATTCCTTTACGGTGTTTGTGGACAATGTCACCATTGCCATCATGCAGATGTGTATCAGGGTCAATTTCTTTGTCTTCAGTTGACTGATATTTGGCTTGAGTCAGATCAAGTTGTTTTCCATTAAGATACACTTTAAGATCTGCATGTTCATGGACTTTTTCGCCTAAGACTTGTTGTGAAGGCCTAGGGGCTTTTAAGATTGCTGCTTTAAGTAGTGTTTTGAAATCATCAATGGTTCGAGGATTTTGAAGCTTTTCGCCCTCTAAGAAAAAGCTAGGAGTGCCACTAACTCCCAGCTGCTGACCAGATGATTTATCTCTCTCAACTCTATCTTTTACTTCTTTGGAAGAAACATCTTTCTTAAATTGCTCAAGATTTAAGCCAAGTTGTTTTGCATACCCTTCAAAAACTGCTGGAGTAGAGACTTGTTTTTCACCCCAAGTTTTCTGATTTTCAAAAAGGAGATTGTGCATTTCCCAATATTTGCCTTGTTTACTGGCAGCTTCAACGGCTAGCGCCGCATTCATGCCATTCTTATGTCCAGGAAGTGGGAAGTAGCGATTTACAAATCGAACATCCGTCTTAAACTCTTCCGACAATTGCTTCATCAAGGGATAGTATGCTCCACAAGCTTCACACTCAAAATCTAGATACTCAATAAGGGTCACTGTAGCATCTTTGTTTCCTTTGATGTAATCGTCGGGAAGTACTTCAAGTAATTTTTTCTGTTCACTCGGGGCTTGTGTGGAACTTCCAGATGATGAGCCCATTTTGCTAGCAAAAAACACCGCACCCACCAAAAGAACAACAGTTAATAAAATTATTCCTGATACAAATTTATCTTTAAACATATTTCGGTATTTTACTATGTCTTGTAGTAGATGAAAACTCTTGACATTTTCATAAATTTTGAGCCTTTAATCGCAATGAATTTGCAACGACTGATACGCTACTAAATCCCATCGCAGCTCCAGCAATGGCTGGGTTTAGAAGAATCCCGAAGAAGGGATACAAAACGCCTGCCGCAACAGGGATTCCAATGATGTTATAGAAAAACGCCCAGAAGAGGTTTTGTTTAATAATACTCATAGTGGCTCGTGCCAACTTTACCGCTTTAGGAAGTTTAGAAATATGACCTCCTAAAAGAGTTATTCCTGCCGATTCAATAGCGACATCAGTCCCAGTTCCCATTGCAATGCCAACATCAGCCGTAGCAAGAGCTGGCGCATCATTAATACCATCACCCACCATTGCCACTTTATAGCCTTCTTTCTGGAGTTTTTGAATCTCACTGGCTTTGTCACCTGGCAAGACTTCGGCAATCACTCGGTCAATACCCACAAGCTTGGCAATATACTCAGCAGTTCTCCGGTTGTCGCCAGTGAGCATTGCAACCTTGATGCCTTGTTTGTGAAGTTCTGCGACTGCTTCTTTGGCATCATCCTTAATGGTGTCAGCAATACCAATATATCCAATGACTTGTTTCTTTGTCATGAATACAACGGGAGTTTTACCCTGGGAAGCAAAAGTGTTGATGATATCTTCATCCACCTGAAGCTTGAGATCTCCAGCGAGTTTTAGATTGCCAGCGTAATACTGCGTATCATCAATGATTCCCTCAAGTCCTTTGCCTTCGATGGCTGCAAAGTCTTTGACTTTATGTAAACTGAGTTTCTGTCCTTTTGCCTTCTCAACCATTGCTTGGGCCAGTGGATGTTCTGAGTGACTCTCTAAAGAAGCTAATAATTGCAAAATGTCTTTCTCTGAATGAGAACCAACTGTTTGAATATCAGTGACTTCTGGTGAGCCTTTAGTAATCGTGCCAGTTTTATCCATCACTACAAAGTTGATGCCATTAAACTTTTCTAAACTCTCAGCATTTTTAATTAGGATACCGTTCTGAGCAGCTTTGCCAACGCCAACAATGATGGCAGTTGGGGTAGCCAGTCCCATCGCACACGGACAAGCAATGACGAGAATCCCCACGAAACTCAAAATCCCCAAGGTAAAGGCTTGAGATGGTGGCATGAATTGACTCCCAACGACTAACCAAAGAATAAGGGTCACAATTGCTAAGACTAATACTACTGGAACAAAAATAGCCGATACTTGATCAGCCATCCGTTCAATCGGAGCTTTTGAGCCTTGGGCCTCTTCCACCATCTTAATAATTTGGGAGAGCATCGTATCACTACCAACCTTGGTGACTCTAATCTGTAGTGATCCTTGTTTGTTGATCGTGGCTCCAATGACGGTATCTTCTGGTCCCTTATCAACTGGAATAGGCTCTCCAGTAATCATTGACTCATCAATCGAAGATTTCCCCTCAATAATGACTCCATCAAGAGGAATCTTGGTTCCAGGCTTCACTAACATAACGTCACCAACAATAACTTGGTCAATGGGGAGTTCAATCTCTTTACCGTCACGAAGGATAAGAGCATTTTTGGCTTGCAGTCCTAAGAGTTTTTCTATGGCTTCACCAGTTCTTAACTTTGAGCGAGCTTCTAAAAACTTCCCGAGAGTAATGAAGCCAATGACCACAATCGTGACATCGTAGTAGTTTTGATGGGTGTTGATGTAGGGAGCTAAAACTTTATCAAAAGCAGTCACAATAAAACTGTAGAGAAAGGCCACAGAGGTGCCAATTCCCACCAACGTATCCATATTAGCGACACGGTATTTAAAGAAGCGAACCATGCCTTGCAAATACGGAACACCAATCACAAATAGGGTGTAAGTTGCAAATAGAGGTAAGAGATGATGTAAAAATTCATACGGCGTTTCTGGTATCTTTGACCACAAGCCAAGAGGGTCTGCCCCGATCTCCCACGTCATCATAAAGATACTCACTGCCACCATTGGTAAAACAATTTGAACGTGTCGTTTGAGTTTGGTTAACTCTGCGAGCTTTCGCTCTTTAACTGCTTTATCAGAGGAAATAGGAGTCATCATGTCGTGACCAGCGTGCTTGGAGTGGTCCATGCCTTCCATTGGCATACTCATGTCCATCTCACTCTCCATCAAGGAATAGCCGAGTTTGTCGATTTCTTGATTCATTTGTGGAACGGTAACTTTGTCTGGATCAAAGGAAACCTTTGCTTTCTCAGTGCCATAGTTCACTTCACACGATTCGACACCCTCAAGCTTTTCAAGCTTACGTTTAATGATGGATGCACAAGAAGCGCAGTGCATCCCTTGAACTATAAGTGATTTGTTTTTCATAGTTTTTTCTTCGATACTGATGAAGTCAACCTTGCTCGGCAACAATAGCTTCATATCCCAGTTTGCTAATGACTTCAAGCATTTGCTCGTGAGTAACTTTGTGAGGTTCATACGTTACAATCGAAATTTGTTTGGCGTAATGTGTTTTGGCCTCCATAACTCCTTCTAAATCCTCAAGTTCAAAATCAATATTAATGGCGCAACTGGTACAGTGCATCCCAACAATTTGTAAGGTTACACTGGTTGGCTCGATAGTTTTACTGAGTTTAGATGACATTGATATTTCCTCTAAACATTCCCATACTACACATAAACGCAAGTGGTCCAGGGGTAGTGGGAGCGATAAATTCTATTTCTTCCGATGCTCCTAGCGCCACTGTTTGTTGAATATTTAGTTTAGGGATTGTAAACGCTTGAATACATCCACCTCCACCCTGATTTATCAAATTAAGTTTTACCTTAGAACCTGCTTTAACATTGATTGCTTGAGGACTCAGGCTATACCCTTTTTGGGTAAGATAAATGGTTGCCTGGTTTACTGTACCTTTACCAGTAGTAACTCCTGTCACTTTTTCCTCATCGCAGAAACTAATGGTACAGTTTATGCCAGAAAGCAAATTTTCAAAGGTAAGATTACTTCCAGTCAGGGCGATAGCACCGTTTAAGTTATAGAGGGCAATCAGGATGATCGCGAAAGCGGCAACTTTATTAAACACATCGCCAGCTGTGCCAGTAAGTTTTTTTGCCGCATAACCCAAAAGAAAAAATAAAGGTGAGGTTCCTAATATAAAGGTAAATAATGTCACTGCTCCAGAGATTGGAGAGCCAGTTGATATTGCATACGCCATCATGGCCTGGGTGGCTCCACAGGGAATGAGCACAGTCATAGCTCCTAATAATGCAGGACCAAAAACCGCTTTACTTTTTGACTGATTTTTGACAAGTCTGGTGAGAAACTTAGGTGGCTGAATCACAAAATATCGAAAAATAGGATGAACATTCAGTAAATTGAGCGCTGTCCCAACCATAAATATGGCTGCAGCAAACTGGAGCAACACCCTTGCAGTAAGAGAGAGCTGGACAGCTGAACCCAATAAACCAAGCAAGAAACCCAGTAGCGTATAGGCAATTAGTCTTGTTACTAAGAATGAAAGAATCGGAATGGCATGGCCTTTTAATGCATCGTCTTTGAGTTTATCTGACTCTTGTTGAGCAATTGAAGAAGCGAGTAAGCCTCCTTGAACTGCCAGACAAGTCAGTCCTCCTGCGAATAATCCTGTTATAAAAATTGATGAAAGTTCCATATTGTTACCTTTAATTTTTTAATGCTGTCTCAATCATGGGTTTAATTTGATCGAATGGCAAGGCACCATTTACGAACTGTGTATTTCCCTGAGCATCAATAATTATGGTTCCTGGGGTGCCAGAGACTCCTTCTGATGTACCAGCCGCCATTTGATCTTTTACTTTTTGTGCCATTTCATTTTTATCTAGGCAACTCTGGACAGCTTGCTTATTTG
>DBDT01000073.1:456-682 GCA_002293705.1 Candidatus Woesebacteria bacterium UBA925 | reverse complement strand
ACTCTGGACAGCTTGCTTATTTGCGCCAGCTTCTGCACCTAAATCAGCTAATTTATCTAAAGCAAAACCAGTGCCTCCACCCGCTGTTCGCTCAAAATAGAGATCAGCGAATTTCCAGAAGGCTTCATTTCCAGCCAGTTTACCGACACATTCAGAAGCCTCAGCGGCCTTTTGAGCGTTGGCATGGAAAGAAAGAGGATAATGCCTGTATACCCATTTAACCTTA
>DBDT01000073.1:0-250 GCA_002293705.1 Candidatus Woesebacteria bacterium UBA925 | reverse complement strand
GCCTGTATACCCATTTAACCTTATCTCCAAATTCTTTCATCACTTGAGTCATGGTTGGGTGGAATCGTTGACAAAATGGACACTCAAAATCAGAATACTCAACCAAGGTAACTTTTGCATTTTTGTTACCTCGATACCAATCAGTATTCGTTACTTCTGGTTTTTTTGTTGCGGCTTGCGGTTGAGGGGCGGCGGCAACCTGAGCACCAGCAGGTTGATTTCCGGCTGTTGTAGTTGTTCCGGTCAGAGC
>DBDT01000044.1 GCA_002293705.1 Candidatus Woesebacteria bacterium UBA925 | reverse complement strand
AGATGTGTGTTGGACCACAGGTGTACATGGTGACAGTAGAAGGGTTTTGGGGGGCAAATTCTTCTTCTGTTTTGGTTAATGAGTTAAATATCTTCATATTGAATAGGCTAGATTAGCACAAAGAGGGAGATGCATAAACCCAAAACCTCATCCCTTGGTACTACCCGCCTTGGTCTCACCTTGTTTTCTGTTTTGAATAAGTGAGGTGACTGAGGTTTTGGCCTTTTTACCCATTTGCCCCATGGCTTTTTTGGCTTTACCAATAAAGCCAAGCTGCGGCTCAGGCTCCGCCGCTACTGGGGCCATAACCTGGTCTTGTTGCTTCTTCCATTCTTCATTTTGTTTTTCTCGACTAGCTCTTATTTGTGCAAGTTTTGCCTCAAGCTGCTGAAGCATTGCCCTCTCTCTTGCTGCAATTTCTTCTCTGTTGATCTGGGGCTCAGCATAAGTGGGAGCCTGTTGGACAGGCTGTGGAGCTTGAGGAGTTTCTTTGGATGCTTCTTGGGCGGGCAGTCCCACTTGCGCTTTGGCAACTTCAATTGTCTTTTGCGCCTGAGTGGCCGCAGCTTGGGCAAGCTGGGCAGTAGTTTGCTTCACTGCACTGCTTCCAGCTCTATATACAACTTTTGGAAAGTTCTGCATGAGCTATTTTAGAACAAACTAAAAAATTAAGACACTGAATCATTTACAGGCCACGTCTTCCACTTAGGGCGTGGCCTAGAGTTATCTCGTCGGCATACTCAAGATGTGCTCCCGATGGTATTCCCATACCCAATCTTGTTACTTTGGCAGACGGAGAGTCTTCTTTGAGCCGCTTGGCAATATACATAGCAGTAGCTTCACCCTCCATTGTGGGATTAGTGGCAACAATTACTTCAGTCTCACCACCAATTGCCGCAACCCTACTTACAAGATCTTCTAAAAAGATCTCCTCGGGGCCTATGTTTTCAAGTGGATTAATCACTCCATGAAGCACATGATATCGACCTTTAAATGTTCCAGATTTTTCGAATGGAACGATTTCAATTGCTTGCTCGACCACAAGTATCAGCCGTTCATCTCTGGACTCGTCAGTGCAAACCCTGCAAACACTAGATTCAGTTACATTGTGGCAAATTGAACAAAGAGAGGTTTTTTTCTTCAATGTAGATATTGCTTGACCAAAGGATTCAAGCTCGTTTTGTGGCATATAAAGCATGTAGTAAGCAAGTCTTTGGGCAGTTTTTGGTCCAATGCCAGGAAGCTTGTTAAGATACATCGACAACTCTTCAACTGCTTTAGGAATGTACATGAGCTAAATTGTAGCAAAACCACAGAATAGTTTTACAAACAAAAGATACTGTCATATAATACTATAAGGTATATTTAGGCTTGAGGAGGATCATTATGTCCAATTTAAAGGCCGCTCTTAGCTACGCAACCTCGGTTGTTTTCGGTATTTCCCTGCTGGGATTGTACAACAAACGACTTTCAGAGGGCGAGGCAGGGGCAGTTATAGTCGGATCGTTCTGCTACATGGCCATCAAGGGGATATTTATGTTCACTGACATTGTCAGTGAGACTAATGAGACAGCATTCGATGTGATTGCTGTCATTTTAGGCGTGATTGCAATTGTTGTATTCACGCAATTCTCACAATACAACCTGGTCAACAACCCAGCCCTGGCTGTCGGGGTTACAGTGATTATGGCATCTTTTGTAATCACTGGAACTGTCTCATTCCTACTTGGGGCGCTATTTGCAGCCATGTCAAAAAAATAGACACAGCTCCCCACATACATCAAAAATGTGTGTGGGGAAAATATTTACTTCTTTTTATACTCCCCAAAGAGGTGGTCATTTACAAACAAGAACAGGAGTCCCATCACTATACCAACTACGTTACTTAGGTCACCTAGACCTGGAAATAAATACTCATCCGCAAGATTCCAAATACCTCTCCAAATAAGGACTAGGGCAACAAGGTCAAAGATCATATGGAGACTAAACTGTACGTGTTGCTGCTTTCTCTTTCTTTTCACCATGGCAGGTATTATCTATTTTGACGAGTTAATGGATTTATTTCAAATAGCGTAATACTGTGGGGTGGGAATAAATGAGTCAAAAGAAGCTGTCCGCCTACTGGATTTACTGTCTGCTGCTCCTCAGATCCATTCCAAACTACCTTCCTTAAGTTGTATGAGGGTTGACTAAGACCAAGTAGTGTAATTGTTGCAGTCTCAAGATACTTCCCAGAAGGCTCGTAATTAACTACCAGTA
This sequence comes from Candidatus Woesebacteria bacterium UBA925, assembly GCA_002293705.1. Classification (GTDB taxonomy): domain Bacteria; phylum Patescibacteriota; class Microgenomatia; order UBA8517; family UBA8517; genus UBA925. Next base: position 17,055 of record DBDT01000044.1, on the reverse strand, counting down.
CTTTAATTGACCCATTTGAGTATTGCCTTGCTTTGGCAATTACAGCACTGCCCTGCCCGGCAACTGCAAGCCTTCTTCCCCCACTCATCTGATTCATAAATAGTAGTGCTGAATGCCTTGGCTTTCTAACAGGCTCTCCCCAACTTTCATGAGTTAATATCCCCCATCTTCCCCAATATTGAGTTGGCCCCTTTCCATCTTTCGGTTCAAAATGAAACACCTTAGATACTGACTCAGAAAGAAGAATACTTGAGGCCACAGAGTGAACTGCAGCAGCATTATTGTCATATGCGGGATTATTGCGACTATCAATTCCTGTTTCTGAGACAATTAGTTCAAGATCTGGTCTACCTGATAACTCTCGGGCCACCTCGGCCTCCCGGGCATCAAGGATAAATCGAAGTAGGTCATCGTCATACCTGTGCCAACTGTAAAAATCCAAACGGAGTGATTCTCTTCTGGTCATAAGGTTGAGGGCATCAAACCAGTTTTTGTAATAGGCTGTAATTGCAGGACCACCAAATTTAAATGGCAAAGTGTTTTTAGCATCAGCTGCCCCAAGGGCTGAGGCTCTATATAAATCAAGATAGTTTTTATCCCCCCATACTTTGAAGTTTCCAAACAAATCTGGCTCGTTCCAAACTTCATAGTAAACATCTGAAATCGCCTTACCTGCCCGTCCGCTGTAGCGCTCTATGGTGGCCCGCACAATCTCTCTCCAAAGAGTTAGATTGTTGGGCATGTCAACATCAGAGCCTGTTGTAGAAAGTGCAGCTGGAGTGTAGCCAAGACTAAAAAATGGCTTAGCTCCTGTTTTTAAAATGTCTTCAACATACTGATCAAGAAGTGACCAGTCGTAGACAATTTGGCCGCTGTCATTTTTTTTGATCACATCAAAAAAATCGTAGACATGATCGAAACGAATATATTCTGGTTCAAGCTCAGATAATGGGGTAATTACCGAGCTTAGGGCACGCCCCCTCTCCTCTCCCCCCTGAGCAAGATTTTTCCAGTAATCTACCGCTGAAAAACTTGCAGTTGTATTAATTACTATGTTTGAAGGAGTAGGGGCGGCCGATCTATCAAGAAGAACTCTTTGGCCAATAGCAGCAACACCAACCGCCAAAACACCAAGCATCAAAAATAGGCTTACCACCTTAACTGATTTAGACAGTCTTCTCACGTATAAAGACTATCTTAAAGTTAAAGATTAAAACAAGGTTGAAGTTTACTTACCGCCCAATTTTTCAAGCAGTCCCGAGAGGCCTTCTTCCTGAAGCATTTTTTCTGCAGCTTTTTTCTGGACTCTTTCAAAGGCCATATTTATTGCCTTTTCAAGATCTTCCATTCTTTCATCGTCTTTTCCAATAAAATGAACTTTTTGGTCAGCACCTACTTTTACATGATATGTACCAATATCAACTGACTCTGTTATCTCAGCTAATTTTTTCTGCATGGCAGCAGCTTGGTTTCTGGCATCCAATAGCTGTTTTCCTTGTTTAAGTTTGTCCCACATATTTTTTAATTTGCAAAAATATCTTTTGCAGCTTTGATAATAGCTGGTGAGTCACTACTGGTCAAGGTAAACTCGGCAATAGGGGGTCTGCCACTTGAATCAAGAACAAACGACACTTTGGGTGAGGTGCCAAATGCTTCACATATAACATCAACCAAGGCTTGCTTATTTGGGGCATGCTCCAATCTATCTTTGTGAAATTCATAAAATACTCCAATTTCTACTGAATCTTTTTTTACAGTAATAGGTCTTGAGGCTTTCAAAAGTGCCTCCACTGTGGGGTTTTTGCCCTTTATGCCATTTACCACTTGCTGCCAGAGGGCATCATCCACCACCCTGTCCTCTGAAGATACTGACGGAATATCTTCAACCACTTTACTTTCAATGTTTGACTCAACAACCTTTGCTTCAACAACAGTCTCTGTTTCTACTTTTACTGAAGCAGTTTTTGTGTCGACCCTTTCCTCTTCTTTTTGAATTGGAGTTGTGGGGCGAACAGTACTTTCCGCCCCATCTATCTTTTTAGATGCAGTTGGACTCCCAACCTCAGAGACTGCGTGTGCGATGATTGAGGCCAGAGTGGCAGCAGGATATGGTGCATACCACATGGTTGATTGGCCAGACAAAAAACAGTCCAGAACAAACAAAACCCTGCCGCCTCCCCCATTTACTAGTTTTTTGTGAAGAATACCAATACATGAAGAGATAACATTTTTGATATCCACTGACGCCACTTCTATTTTGTTTAAAATTTCAAACGCAGCTGAAGCATCTGAGGAGATTAGACTGTCGACCAAACTTGTCGGCAAATCATCTGATGCCAGGCTGGATCTTTGACGCACCACCTCTTCTGTTATCTTTTTGGATCCAGAGGACACTTCTTCCAGAATCCTAACAGCATCTCTGAAGCCGCCTCCAGAGAGGGAGTAGATCAAAGAAATTGCTCCAGCATCAATCTCAATTCCTTCTTTTTCTGCAACCTTTTTAATTCTACCTTCCACCTCTTGCGCTGTTGCCTTGTGAAAGGGAATTTTAATTAGTCTTGACAGTACTGTTGCAGGAAGTTTTTGAGGGTCAGTTGTGGCAAGCAAAAACACCACATGGGCAGGCGGCTCCTCAAGAGTTTTCAAAAGAGCATTCGCTGCCTCGGTTGTTAACATGTGGACCTCATCAATAATGTATATTTTGCGCTTGGCAGAAAGAGGTGAAAGCATTATTTCACTTCGCAAAGACCTTATATCGTCAATACCCCTATGACTTGCTGCATCTATTTCAACTACATCCACAAAGTTACCATCAGTAATCGACCTACAGGTCTCACATTCATTGCAAGGCTCAGAAAATACTCCATTATTTTTTTCACACAATAGCCCCTTGGCAACAATTCTTGCTGCAGAGGTCTTACCAGTTCCCCTTGGCCCTGAGAACAAAACTGATTGTGGGAAATCTTTACCAATGTATGCTGAGATTGCATTTCTCGCAGATACAAGATCCAACTCTTCTATTTTTTGGGGACGATACTGTCTGTAGAAGGTCATGTAGATATCCTACTTTGATTAGAAAACATTTCAAAGAGGTCGTATTGTGTCAAAAAACAAAGGGTCGACAAGCTGTTAGGCTTGCGACCCTTGGTGGCATTTGTGCTAGCTGATGGCCCCCACTGCCAAGGCTAGCTGGCAAGTGCCACTTACAACAACTGGGCGCATTCGGAATCCTCCCATGCCACGTGGACGTAATTTATTAAATTAAGCCCAACATGTCAACCACTTCTTTTGGCCCTGCCCTTTTCCCCAAGAGGATCAGAGACAGTAACCAATTCCGGCCTCAGGATAAACTGAATGGCAGGCCTACAGGTGGAGAAAGCGCATCTGGCCACATTAAAGGCCACTGCTTGAATGAAAAAAAACAGACTGAAAATAGATACAAAAATCAGCGACAGCCACTTGCGCATTGCAAACCCCCCTCAGAAACAAAATAGATGAGCGAATTTAAAACCAATTGGTCAAAATGTCAAACAAATTGCCATCATATTGATCGAGTTTATACAATGAGGACTTAATCGTGATGAATGCCCAGAAGATGCAGCGTGGCATGAGAGGCCAACTCAGCCATTTCGTCAGTAACCGAAGTACCATTTTGGGCTGCCATTACTTTAGCGTGGTCATATGACACAATTATCTCCCCTAAATGCTCAACACCATCTGGCGGATTTACAAACTCCCCTTCCAGTTCATTTTGAACAAACGAAAGCACTGGGTGCTCTGCGGCCTCAGACTCCTCTTCCTTTAAGTATTCCATTGCATAGTGGGTTATAAGCTGCCTACTTACAACTTCCACACTACACTCGGCACGCTCAACCACGCCATGCTCCCTTAGGGTCTTTTTTACAGCTATCTCAATTGGCTCAAAATCAAATTCTTCCCCAACTTTGGAGTATATTTCAACAGTGACCATATTACTTGTTAAGAAGAGTGCTTACGATGACTGAAGCCTTCTTACCATCCATGGAGTTACCCAAAATTACCTTCATTTCTTTCATTATCTCACCCATTGAACTTTTACCTTCTGCAATTAGTTTTTCGGAAATTTCGTACAATTTCTCATCTGAAACCTCCTCGGGTAGAAACTGCCTTAACACCTCAGCCTCCTTAAGCTCACGCTCACTGCCTTCAATACGCCCTGCTAGTTTCAATGCCTCAGATGCCTCGATTCTTTTTTTGACTTCACGCTTAACAATCTCAATCTCACGATCTTCTGAAAGAACATGCCCAGGAGTATCAATTGCAGCATATTCAAGAGCAGACAAAAGCAAACGCATTGTTGAAAGAGTCAACTCATCATGCGCCTTGAGTGCTTCCTTTATTTTTTCTTGAACTTTTTTTTGAATCATAGTTTGTTTAATAAATCTGAATTGTTCTCAAGCTCACCTGACAGAAGATGCCAGTGAACATGCGGAACTTCTTGATACCTTCCACCATTAAAGACTAGTTTATAGCCTCCTGACAGATTAAGAGTGGCAACAAGACTGGAAACTGCCTCTTTCATGGCAAACATGATCTTGGGATCATCAATATCAATAACTGCCTTGTAATGCTTTTTAGGAACAATCAATAGATGTGTTTGCGCAATAGGTGCAATACTTTTGAATGCAATTACATCATCATTCTCAAGGGCAATTTGAGCAGAAGCTTCATGACTACCAATTTTACAAAATATACAGTTTTCCATTGAGCTTATTTTACACTTTCTGGCATAGAAATGATAAAGGGGGGTTATTCACCCCCTAGAATATCTCCTACGATAAGCTCAATTGCCTCAGGATTGTGCCTAAGAACACTTAGTCTCCCAAGCTTTCCACTGGTGGTTTGAGGGGATTCTTCACCCAAAAGATTCCGGGCTACAATTTTAACACCACCCTCCAGCTGCCAACCATTCTCATAATCACACTCGACTACTTGCTGGCCTTCCCCTTCGTACTTGGACAAAAGGTTGCCAGGAATCGCTCCGTTATTCACGATCAAGTGTGTAATTCTCGGAAGGTAAAGCAACACTTCTGCCAACTGAGACGATGCACAGCTAAGATGGTCAGTCTGGTATGGTTCAGTCATCAAGTTAGCAACCATCACTACTGGTGTGCCCTTTTTACTGGCTTCAGTAATCGCCTCAACAATCCCTGGAACAACCAATCCAGCAATGATGCTTGTATAAAGACTACCCGGTGCGATCAAGATAATGTCAGCACTGTGGATTGCCGAAATCGCCTCAGGATTTGCCTCTACTTCAGGTGTGATTGTAATTGTAGCTATCGGATTGCCTATTCTTCTTGGATCAACTACACGCTGATTACCGTCAACAATGTAGGGATCGTCAATTTTGTGTTCGCCAAACACCTGAGTCCCATTTTTCAATATTGCAACCAAATGCGCACGGACCAAGGTTGCAGGGTGCACCCTTTCACCTCCGGGTACCCCAATAAGTCGACCAACAGCATCTGATGCCTCTTGTATGTTGGGAAAAAGGTTGGCAAAAATTGAAGTTACCAGATTGCTAGCCCTAATGCCTTGCAAGCTATCACCCACAGGCTCTTTTAGCCTATGCGACATTAGTATTGCCATCTCAGGACTGATATTGTTTTCAGCCAGGGCGATCAACGCCCTATCAAGATCACTAAATGCCGGAAGATTAAATAAGCCACCTACAATAGCAGCACCCCCACCAGAGTCTGACATTGGTATTACAACAGAACGAAGATAGCGTTCACTCGGAAAGCCACGCACTAATCCAGGAGCACCGCTTCCACCCCCAATAATCAAAACCTTTTTCTTTCTAGCCATATACCCCTCCCGTATTTGGGATTATATTAAAGTGCTTCAAATTATATCACTTTAAGGAGTTCTTCGAAGGAAACTAGAGATGTTTCACCACTTTTTCTGTTTTTGTATTCAAGACTGTCACCTGTTTTGTCGGAAATAATTATTCTGTGGGGTATTCCAATAAGATCGGAGTCAGCAAATTTGGCTCCTGCTGCAATATCTCGATCATCCCACAAAACTTCATGCCCCAAATCAGTTAGTTTTTTTGCAACCTCTTCAGCTTTATTCAAATTGTTTTGGCCCAAAGAAATCAGGTGGACTGCAAAAGGGGCCACCACCTCTGGCCAAACTATTCCTTTATCATCATGATTAACTTCAACCAATACACCCATGACCCTAGTGGGGCCAATACCATAGCTTCCAAACCATACTGGTTTTTTCACTCCATCTTGGTCAGTGAAAAACACACCCATTTTTTCTGCGTACCAGGTTCCAAGTGGAAAGATATTACCCACCTCTATTGATTTTGCAGAGATGTATTCATCTTTATTGCCCTCAAACACTTCATCATTAACTGCTTCCATTGAGCCATCTTTAAAGTAGATAGTATCTTCGCCTGCCTCAGAAAGGACTTGAAATTCATGAGTGTTTTTGTCAGTAAACACCCCTCCGCTTGCCAAGGTGACTTTGAAGTTAAAGCCAAGCCTGGTGAAGACTTTAACATAGGCTGCCTTTACTTTTTCATAATAGGCCATAAGATCCTCCTCAGATGTGTGGGCACTATATAAATCCTTCATCATAAATTCCCTGCCTCTTAAAATTCCGCTTTTTGCCCTAAGCTCATTTCTGAATTTTGTAGAAAACTGATATACATATACAGGCAAATCGCGGTAAGAGGTTATCTGTTTTCGAAGTAGATCCATGACAATTTCTTCATGGGTAAAGGAGAGTGCAAATTCTTTTTCATGGATGTCCTTAAACTGATACATAACCTCCTTAGCAGTGTCCCACCTACCACTTTCATTCCAAATAGATTTAGGGTGCAAAAGCGGCATTGCCAGCTCTTGTCCACCAACCTCGTTCATCTCTTCTCTGATTATTTGGTTAATTTTTCCAACAACTCTTAATCCAAGTGGCATCAAGGTCCAGCTTCCAGCCATCAGCTGGTCCATGAATCCTGCTCGAACTAATAGTTTGTGATTAATGCTTTCAGCATCAGAAGGAGCTGTTTTTTGTGTTTTTGGAAATAGAGTGGACTGCCTTACAAGTAGTGGAAGCATATGTAGCGATTATACAACAAATAAAGCTGGTTTTAACTTTCTGCAGACCTTCTGGTCTGCAGAAAATAGCTACGACAACAACGAGGCTGCATGTTTGATGATTTCACCCAATTCAAATAGAGGAGTGACCACAAGGACCACTTTTAAAATTTGGCCCTCTGTCGGATCATTGCTTGATACCACCAAAAATGGTCCAGGTGGCACATTTATCCAGTCAGATAAGTTAATCGGGTAAAAACCTACTCCACGCTCATAACCAATCGGCAAATCAGATGGAAAGGAAACATGATAGTTAGGCGAAACAACTAGTGTTTGAGGTTTTAGCTGCCAAACACCAAGAGTCCAATCAAAACAGAACTCGGCCGAAAGACGCTCTTGCCTACGCAAACAATGGTGCCGACCAAGAGAAAACTCAAAGAGCCCAGCATTTCTTGGGTTATACCCACCTACAAAACTCGGGTTCACTTCTTGACCACACCAAAATGAAACAGCATACAAATTGGGATACAGCACCAATCACCTCCCTGTATAAATGGTGGTTACGAATACTAGCTTGGGGGCAGAACCCCCAAGCTGAAACTAGGAAGCCAGGGCTTCGACTGCTCTGACCAAGCCGTCTGATGCAGCCTGGTCATCTTGGTAGATACCAATCAGAAGATATGAATAACTACCGTAAACTCCCCACCTAACACAACAGAAATCCCCAGGACCGCTCAAGCGAGAAGTGGCCTCACTTGGCGATGTTCGGTGGGCAGTCCAACCCCCATCCTGTCCTTTCAAGTAAATTGTCACCCCATTTGAGTGCGCCCAATCATGTGGATTTGTGCACCAATCACCCAAGTTGCGGAAAAATGGAATAGCATAGGTGTCACTAGCTTGCACAGTGAAAGGCGCATGATCCGCATGTGGCACCAGGATTGGTGGTCTTTCGTTTAACAACCACGCCTCATACAGATAGCCAGAACCACTACTCATTCAAGCCTCCTTTACAAAAAACTAGGCAGATTACCCAATCAAACCCTAAGATGCTGTTCTGCAATCCGTCTTACACCTTCCATGGTTTGGGACAATACAAGGATTATTTTCTTGCTTGAACCTATATACGCCAAAACAAACCCTTCTTTCAAAGGCGTGACGTGACCAAAGTGGGTCGAAGTTAAGTGTCTACTTTTTCTATCCCACCTGATCGTCCCAAGACTTTGAGCAAACTTAATACCTATGCCAACATCAAGCTTTAACCTCGAGAGGTCAAGAAAAAACGAATTACCTGTTTTCCTAACAAGAATTCTAGTCTTACGATCGACCACTAATACCCTATTTCGTCTAGACATCAACTTGCTTACCGAAACCTTCCCATTCTCAACCTTGTACACGTACAAATCCACAACACACCTCTTTCAAGATTGGATATAGCTGATTTTACCCCGTTATTGAAGCTTTACAATATTTTGAACAAACCCACTTAAACTACCTGAGGTAAATAGCAGTGGAACTTCGCGGATTAGAAGTACTGCGGCAAGAGCCAGAAGAAGTGCCATTCCAATGGTGTGAGATTTTTCTTCAAACACCTCGAGTCTCTTTTTGCCAATTACTGCCTCAACAAAAAGAAATAGCACCCTAGAACCATCAAGTGGAGGGAAAGGTAAAAGGTTAAAAATAGCCAAGTTCACAGAAATGATGGCTGATATAGCAAGTAGAGTCACCCATCCTTGCTTGGCAGCCTCAGCAGTAACTCCAACAACACCAAGAGGGCTCACCAGCCCTTGGGGCACTTGGAGTGCAAAAAGGCTTCTGAACAAATTACCAAAAGCATCAAAGGTTAGTCTTGTATAGGTCCATGTTTCAGACACACCCATTTGGAGAAAAACAAATGGAGCTTGCCAACTTGGAACTTGCCTACTCTCTTTGGACTTAAACACTATCCCAAGTAACCCTTGCCCCTCTGGTGCCTGCTTTGGTAGTTGTGCTGTAACTACCACACTATTTCCATCCCTAATAACATCAAATTCTGTAGTTTTTCCCGCATTGGCACCTATTAGCACAGGTATCCTGTCGGTGTTGCCCACACCCATACTACCAATTCTTACTATCTCATCTCCTGGCATGAACCCTGCCTGGGAAGCAGCAGTATCAGGTTTAACCTCAGTTACAATTGCTCCTGTTGGAATACCACCACTAAACAAAAATGCATTGATAATGGTGAAGGCAATAATTGCATACACAAAATTCATAAATATGCCGGCAAGGGCCACAAATCCACGAGCTAGCTTTGACTTGTTTACATATGACTCATCAGGCCTACTCATCTTAGGATCAGCCACCTCACCATGAAGTCGAACAAAGCCTCCTAGGGGGATGGCATTTATTGTCCAGTAAGTACCTTTCCATTTTTTCCCCCAGACCTTTGGCGGGAGTCCAATCCCAAACTCTTCAGGCCAAATTTTGACCATCTTAGCGGCCAAAAAGTGACCGAATTCGTGAACTACTATCAAAAGGGTCAGGGAAAGAAGTGCTGCAACAATCAAAAGAACGGTTGAGAACATAGAGTTAATTCTATTCTAAATTAAGTTGTGAGGGAATATGGCTATATTATGTTAAAATCCCCAAAGTCATTAGTAATTACCCAGAAGGAGAAAGTGTGCAATGTCCATAGTTTTGACTGTTGAAGAAGTTCTGGAATTCATTAAGGCCTATCCAGGATGCACTCCTGACCATCTGACCATGGGGCTTTCAATGGATTTTTATAAGTACTTTGTAATGCTTGTAGTTGACCATCTGGTTGATGCAGGCATCGTGCAGCGCAATGCTAACGGAGAGCTCTTTAATGTGGTCAGACCAGTCCAAAGAAAAAGGCGATCTGTGTTGTTAATGCACGATTGGTCTTACCCACCAGCATTGATAAATTACGATCTTGATAGGATCGAGCTTATTTCAACTGAAACCCCTGTGGGTAAAGGGTATTTTGTCAGGATATTTGATCTCAAAGTGCGTGTCTTGAGAATAGGTTTAGGAAGCGGCATGAGTGCAATTACTATGCCTTTTCCAAGCCAAACATCAGTTCTTGCGATTGAGGAAAATCCACCATTAGGCAGTTTTCACTGGCAAAGAAATAGCGCACCTAACATTCATCTATATCTAGTGGTGGGTCCCGAAAACAGACTTGTGGTGGCAACTTACATTCCTAAAAAGCAACTTGGGAACCTCTCCCTCACGATCGGTTTTGAGTAACATGATGCTGCCTCCTTGAGATATTCTTGAGGAGGTGGCCTAGTAAATCATTCACAGCATAATAGACTTCAAGCTTTTGACACCACAAAACTGAAAAATTTGGGCTTTGGTGTTAAAATCAACCGTCTATTCTTAGTAAGGAGTTGTAGTCGTGGAAATTACACTGAATGACATTTTAGGATACCTACGTAATCATCCTGGTTCAACTGCTGATGAAGTGTCTAAGGGAATCAACAGACCAGGTAGCAGGTATTCAATTGGCCAGCTTATATCACACGCAGTCAGGCGCGGTCAGATAGGGGCTTTCGGGCCGAATCTTGAGGCTAAAGGTCAAGGATATGTTCGGTCAAGTCGAGAAAGCAATCTACAACCAGCGATTTACAATGGACCTGATCTTCCTGACTTTCTGCATATGGATCTTGTAGTTGTGAGTGAGGCAACAGAGCCAGAACCCAAGCCTTTTTGTTTGATACAAATAATTGATGTAACAATAGCGCTGAGCACGATTGGATTCAGCGATTCGACCGAAGTTGACAAAGTAACATGGTGGCCAATGCCAAAGCCAGCGGAAAACGGTGCACCAATTATCAAAATCATGTATCACCTTGCTGTAAAGCAATTTGGTGGATCCAAGATCAACTCAGATTATCTTTGGATTAAACGGCAATACAATGGGATAACATATTCTGCAGCATACAAACTGCGAGAAAATCTCACCGGTCTCGGTGTAAGGTGGATGATCTAGCTTAACAGTAAGCCTCCTTGAGATATTCTTGAGGAGGCAATTACAAACTAAGGAGTTCTTCTTCTTTCTTTTTGCCTAACTCTTCAATCTTTTTCACAGATTCATCTGTTAGTGCTTGGAGTCTTTTTTCTTGTGCAAACCTCTGGTCTTCGGTGATGTCTTTGTTTTCAAAAGCTTTTTTAATATCCCCCATTACATCTCCCCTAATCTGCCTAATGGCAATTCTGGCTTCCTCAAGTTTTGTTCCAAGAAGTTTCACATATTTTTGTCTGTCTTCACCAGTTAGAGGAGGAAGATTGATTCGTATTTTGTCACTATCAATGTTTGGGGTTAGGCCTACGTTTGAAGCCAATATCCCCTGCTTTATCTCACCAATTATAGATTTATCCCATGGCTCTATTACTAGTGATTGAGTGTCCGGAGCCGTAATACTGGCAAGCTCCATTATCTTCAGCTTCTGTGCTCCACCGTAAGCTGCAACAACAATATCTTCAACTAGTGATGGTGTGGCTCTTCCTGTTCTAATTCCAGCAAGCTCTTTTTGCATAACCTCAATACTTGCGTTCATTCTCTGTTTTACTTGATTTTCATCCATGGCTGATTTTAGCAACAATCAATGAACTAAAAAAGCCCCGGTACTCCGGGGCTCAAACTACCAAAGGCGGCTCACATAGCTTCTGACATGAACTATGACCACCAACACAAAACAAGTGGTGGTAAAAGTAGTCAAAGCACCATTGCCTTCCCAAAAGAAGCTGGCTGAGTTCACAAACCAACAAAGGGAAATTAGGCAAAATAGGAGCATTGGACTTACATCCAATAGCCCATCCAAGAAATTCGGCTCATCGAGCTTTTCTCCACTAAAAATGTGCTGGAGAAAGAAGTAAAACGTCAATACTACGCACACCATGGCGCTAATCAGCTGAATCATTGCTAGATTCCTCCTTGGTTACTTTCTTTCTAGAATAAGGCCCATGAACACGGGGATTTCACTTCTGCTTCTGTTCTCCCTGGTTGCATTTTGACCCACACTTTTTTTACCACTTGCCCATTCTTCTATTCGAACAATACTTAGTCCACTTTTTTCAAAAAGACTGGAGAGGTAATCAAGACTAAAGTGATAGCTTAAAGTTACTGGAGATTTACTACCCATTGATGGGTGCATTCTAATTGGAATAGAAAAACTTGATAGATATCTTGATACCCACCTATATGAGACACCCTTGTCAAAACTACCCCAACCTGTTGATCTTGGAGTTCTAAAGTGAGGATGGTTAATTACAATGAAGGCGTGTCCACCAGGTTTAAGGCTATAGCTTATATTTCGAACCAAGCCTGCTGCTGATTCCATGTTTTGGAGCGCCAATATACAGGTGGCCAAATCAAAACTGTGAGCAGGAACATCAATTTTGGCAGTTGCGTCCGCAACTTTAAATTCATGATTTCTCTCTTTTACTCTTTTTTGCGCAATTGAGATTAGTTGTTTTGAAGAATCAATACCAAGATATGAAACAGAACCATTCACAAGTCTTTCAACAAAACCCTGTCCGCAGCCAAAATCAATTACAGATGTTGGCTTAATTTTTTCCATATATTCAGTTAGCTTTGGAGACACAATTGATTCATGAAAGAAGTGACCACGCTCACCCACCAAATCATCATAATGCTTAGCCTCACTATCCCAACCTGTTCCACGAGATGATCTAGCATCATTTGTCTTTTTGTAATCACCACGCCTGGTCTCGCCAAAGCGAGAGCGAGATTGAAGTGAGAATTTTTTTACAAAATTTGTCATATAGGTATTATAGGGCAAAAAGGGCGGGATTACCCGCCCTCAAATCACGAGCTATCAACCATGCCCACAGTTATTAACCAGTGGGATAGATTGTACCCTCTAGCTACTGCATTAAAAGTTGATTGAACCAGTAGCATACTGTCTGGACCCACAAGGCTGAGCTCAAATTGATGGTCTCCCATCAAGTAGCTGGCAATACCCAGAGCAGACACAGTTGGATCAAAACCATGCTTGGTGTATCGGGCACTCTGACTGGCGCTATCAGCTTGACCTTTTAGCCATTCTCGAAGCCCAGGGTATGACAAAAACCAGTCGTTTTGTCCACTAAACACTCCGTAACCCCTCAGCTCATTCAGCCAAGACAAAATCGCCTGATAGTCAGCGACCAAACTTGACGATGCATACCTAATCTGCTTGAAAGGGTATAAAAGTGCAGGGTCAATGGAAACATCCAGACTTATCTGCTTAAGGGTGACTGCAAATAGCTTCTCATAAACCCTACACAAACCCACGGATAATGGGTATGGCGGGGCAAATAGGCCATCAGCAACTTGAAAACGTACAGTTTGGGTTTCACCACTAAATTTATGTGTAACAGAAATGACGGCATACACCTCACCCTGCAACACTTCAACTTTGACAGTTGCGCCAAACCCGCTAGACTCTCGAACCTTAAGCAGCCAGGCGTAAAGCAAGGTTGTGGTCAAAACACTCAAGATCTCCCCCCTATTCTGTTTTACTCAACTTACGATACACCCCGCCCCTGACTTTCAGGATACACATATCCATTCTGAAGGCACCACCACCTTCGATGGTTCTTAGAACCACCATTCTTCCATCAGTCAATATGCGCAGAATTGGGCCTTTATTTAGATCTAGCATAGATCTTTGCAGATCAGCACAAATTGTGCAGCTTAAGTCAGCTGCCTTCTTCAAAAAACCACTTTTAGTTGCTGCGCTCGCCAGTTGAAAGAGCTGTTCCTTGAGTCCTGGGTCGGATTGTAGACAGCTGGATCTGAAAAAGGTGCCACTAGGCAACATCATATGCAGAAGGTATGCAAGCTTGGATACCACCTCCCCATCAGAGCTTAGCGTAAGCATGGTTTCAAGATAGCCAATTTCAGCTAAGTGTAGACCTCGATTTTTGAGAGCAGAATCTGCAATTGCAAGAAATGCTTGCCTAAACTGCCTAACAACTTGCCTAGAAAGCAAAGCTGGCTCAGAAACATAACACACCAGATCTTGCAAACGGATGTGCAGTTTGTGACCTCTTGTTTCAAAAACCAATATGGCATAGTGTTTCCCTGCGCCATCTAATCCAAACTGCATAGTGCAAGCTTCCTTGGCCAGCTCACCCCGCAGCGACATGTGTGCAATGTTGTTAACTTGAGTAGTAAAGTCACTCCAGAGAAGCGATTTAAAGCCATCCACAGACAACACCCCTTAGTTAAGTTAATGAAAAGAGCAAGAGAAGAAAGAAGAATCAAAAATTACTTACCAACTTCAAGTCTAAAAAATCTTCCCAACTGGACATTTTCTCCAGTTTTGGCAATTACTTCTTTGACCAAATCTTGCATAGATTTTGATGGTTCTTTAATAAAAGGCATGGCAAGTAGTTCATCTTGTGATTCTGGATTCATTGAAACAATCTGGAGTGCAAAGTTTTTTGCCAATTCATTAAACATTTCATTTTTAGCAACAAAGTCAGTTTCAGACAAAAGCTCAACCATAGCTGCTACTTTACCTGTGTGGTGAGTATATACAACTACTCTTCCTTCACCTGTCACCCTGTCAGCTCTTTTAGCTGTTTTTTCAAATCCTTCTTTCATCAAGATCTCTTTGACTTTAGCCTCATCCTTGAGCTCATCTAGAAGTTTTTTTACCCTAACAACAGGAGCACCTGTTTCTTCTCTTAATCTGATAATTGTTTGTGTGTCTAGTGCCATTTTACTTAGCTTCTTTTTTGGCCTTAGCAGCCTTTGCTTTTACTTCTTTTGACTTAGTCTCTTTCTTTTCAGCTTTTTCTTTCTTCTCAGTTTTGACCTCCTCTGATTTAGGAGAGCTACCTTTGCCAGCCATGATAGCATCTTTCATTAGAGACAAGATGTAGGAAACTGATGCGGTAGCATCGTCATTGGCCGGAATTGGATAGTCAATTTGATCTGGATCTCCATTTGAATCAACTATTCCAATTACTGGAACTTTGACTAGTTTAGCCTCATTTACAGCTGCAAACTCTTTTTTGGTATCTATAACAATCATGATGTCAGGGGTTTTCTCCATTCCAGTAAGACCGCCCATCATTTTTTCTGTTTTCTCAATTGACCAGCTCATCATGAGCTTTTCTTTCTTGGTGTATCCCTTGAACTCACCTGAATTCATTTTGGACTTAGTTTCTTGTGACCTATTAAGAGTTCTTTTGATTTGATCAAAGTTGGTGAAAGTTCCTCCGAGCCATCTTTCTGATACCCAAAAACTTCCTGTTTCTTTGGCAAAGGCAACAACTTGATCCTGGATTTGCTTTTTGGTACCTACAATTAAGATCTTTTTACCTTTTGAGGCTGCGTCAGTTAAAAGCTCCAAGGCTTCCTCAAGATGACCTTTGGTCTTAATGAGGTCAAAAATGAAGTTTCCATCACGCACAGTATATTGGAACCTTTTCATTTTTGGATTGGTTCTTCTTAACATGTGTCCAAAGTGTGCACCACTTTCGACTAGTTTTTGAGCTGATACTTCTACTTTCATGGTTATTTTGTATGTATATTTTGCTTTTCGTTAATCCTCTGAGATGGCGGAAGCATTTGAAGCTTCATCACGAAAAGCGAGGCCACCTCATGTGTTTTGTTCAGACAATGTACTATACACGGCATCGATTAGGTTTTCAAGCAAACTACTCACAGTAACAGGACCAACACCCCCAGGTACTGGGGTTATAAAGCTTGCTTTGTGCTGAGCCTCCTTAAATCTCACATCTCCAACTGGAGAGCCGACATCGATCACGATTGCCCCCACCTTGATGTTTTTGTGGGTCACAAGACCAGCACTTCCAGTGCAACTTATGAGCACATCCTGCTTTAGGCTAACAAAGCTTGGTATTCCCCACTTCCTATCAATAGGACGGTAGGAACCCTTAGTCCCTTTATCAATCCCGTCAACCTCATATCCCTTTTGAGATAGGTGTTTTTGAACAGCAGCGCCAACCACCCCTTTGTTGCCAAGCACCAATATCTTTGGCTTGGGTGTGGCCACTTGACGCAGTGCATGCTCCAATATCAAATCAATAGCCCGAACTGTAGCTGGGGTGAATGTTGTGTCGCTTCTTAATCCGTCAACATCTTTGTGGGGTGGAATCATGTTTAGTAACTTCTCCTGGTGAAGTTTTAAAGTGTGTCTAAATGGAAGCTGAATCATCAGTCCATGAATTGAGTTGTCTGAGTTAAGCATTCCCAACAGATCAACAATGTATTTATAGGCATGCTGCTGCCTTGTGGCCTGATACACCTCACATATTATCCCAACTCTCTCACAGGCTTTTTGTTTCATCCTTACATATATTTGACTTGCAGGGTCATCTGTCGTGATCACTATGGCAAGCTTTGGGGTAATTCCAAATGTGGCCAAATCCGCAACTCTTGAAGCCACAATTTTTTCCCTGTGGGCAGCAAAAGCTTTTCCATCAAAGACTATTGGTTCAATTATTGGAACAATTGGAAAATCTACTTTCGGTTTTGGGGGTTTTTCAAGGTCTATTGTGAATGGCATGACCTAGGATGCACCAAATGGATATATTTGGCAAGACTTGGGCAAGCTTGAACTAACTGTTGAATTTACTAGTTAACTTACCAACAATCGCACTTGCCTCTGTTTGATTGGAAGAAAGAGTTAGCTTGATTGCTTTTGCAATTTGCTCCATCTGGTCCTCCCCCATTCCTCTACTGGTAACTGATGGTGTGCCAAGTCTAATCCCAGATGGATCTCGTGGCCCCCTTGGGTCAAATGGGATTGCATTGGCATTAACAACTATACCCACCTCTTCTAAAAGTTGAGATGCTATTTTTCCAGTGGTTCCAAGCTCTGTTAAGTCCAAAACCATTAAGTGATTGTCAGTTCCGCCCGTTGTGAGAGTTAAGCCAAGATTTTTAAGAGAGTGAGCTAACGCCTGTCTCTTATACACATCT
>DBDT01000082.1 GCA_002293705.1 Candidatus Woesebacteria bacterium UBA925 | reverse complement strand
AGATGTGTATAAGAGAGTTGGATCTCCCTGACCACCAACATTATTCTCTTCTGACGGTGCACTGCCAAGGTTTGGTCCAGGTGGAACAATGTATCCACCAGAGTTGATTACAAACATAATAAAAGCAATAACTGGTACTAATAGTATTGTTGATACCAAGGTTGAGGTTGCTGCCGCGACAACACCAGTAGGTATGCCTTGCGTCACTGCTATAAACAGACCAGCAGCTGCCGTACCGGCTAGCTTGGAAAACCTTTTTGCCGCAGATCTAAGCTTCCCAAGATATTTGAGAATTGGAGCGATAATTTTATCCACTATTAGTGGTGCAAGGAATTGAACAGCAGCACCAACTCCTGGTATTGCTGCAAGACCAAGCCTTGTTAAGAGTTTTAGTATTGATGAGGCAACCGCTTTTGCTGCCACTTTTTTAGCTGAAGCGAACAATGTGTCTGCACCTATTCGCTTGGCCAGTTTTGTTGCCGCAAACCCAACAGGATCCTTGTAAAGCTTGAGTGCTGTCTCAGCTTTAGAGAATGCTTTGGCTAAATCTCCAGACCTTTCAAGTATTTTACTTTTGTCAATTATTCCTTTGGCTGCAGAGGATGCTTGTTGGAAAGAAACAATAGAACTCTCGAAATCCCTAAGCTCGTTAGCACTATTGCTGTAAGCACTAGATTTTTCTGGGTCAGCAGCTATGGCCGTAAAGTAGGCTACGGTCTGAGATCTCCTTGCCTCTCTGTATTCTTCTTCAGAAAAACCTCGCTCTTCAATTCTTTGCCTCCTTTTTTTAACTGCGGTATTTTTTGTGTAAATGTTTTTGCTATCTCCGGCTGCTGATTGAATGAATTTCTCCTTTATCGCTTCCTCGGAGAGTGCATCGTCGCCTCCTGCTAAGTACCACGCTGAGTCTAAGAGTTTATCGACATCCTTCTCGTCAAGCCCATACTTGTTGGGGTTTGCCAACACTTCTGATATTGCTTTTGCACTTTTTCCTTTGGTCATCTCCTGTCTTGGTGCGATAGAGATTGGTGCCTCAGCTTTTATGACGTGATTGACTGCAATCCTTGCAGTTTGGATGCGTAGACCCATTTCTACGGATGGGTTAATTATGTCGGATCTATGGAATGTTTTACCCTCATCTGTGTTTATGTTGTCAGGTGCCCTTGAAGTGACCTCGGAATTTATCCTTGAGAGGATATCCTCAACACTCCCTCCTTTGCCGTAGAGCGCATTATCAAGTTGTTCTAGTAAGTTTTTTAGTTTGTCCATTTATTATTTTTGAGTTAAAGCCACTGTCTCGTTTACGCTTGCTGATTGTGGGGAGGTGAACACCTCCTCATTTTTCTTATCAATCATGTCTTGCGGCTTTGTTGTGACAAACTTGTATTCATCTTGTGATGCAACTATTTTAATTGGTGCATGGTGTGGGCCGGCAAACAGTATTCCTTCTCCAACCCCTGCTGACATTAACAGCTGTTTTTCTCCTTGTGACAAATAGAAAGTTTCAGTGATTTGGTCAATAGCAGCAGGAGACTGTTTTAGAAGAAGTCTCATGGCTGAATTTGTGACAACTGCTTTACCGATGTCTAGACTCAAAAAGTCATTAACATCTTGCGTTATGGTGGTTAAACCTAAGTAATACTTTCTAGCCCTTTTAACAATTGACCACAAAAACGCAGCAGTGTCTGGGTAGCGCATCATGTGCCACGCCTCGTCAACCACCAAAATTCTTTTTCTTACATCCTTTCTAACTTTAGTCCAAATAAAGTCTAGGATGACAAACATTGCAATTGGTCTAAGTGCATCTTGAAGGTCCCTTACGCTAAAAACAGTAAAAGGGTTTTTGAGACTAATATTGGTTTGTTGGTCAAATATTCCTACATAGCTACCCTTAACAAACTTTTCTATACGTGCAGCCAAGTCCTGAGCCTCAGTAGTCTCCATTCCAATAAGGGCTTTATACAAATCTTCAATAAGAGGTGGTGTCTTGTCTTGGGTATCGGGATCCATAGTTATTCCCTTTGCCTTGTAAGCGTTTAGTATGGCTCTATCCAAAAGAGCTTCCTGTGCTGCAGTCAGTTCACCCATTATTACTTTGAACAGAGAATGAAGGGTGAGTATCTTAAGCCCAAGTTGGTTTTCACCCTTTTCGTACACTTGAGTTAAATCAAAGGGGTTGATTTTGCTAGGAGAGCCGTAGCTGAAGTTGATGTACTCACCACCAACAGCATCACAGAGCGCTTTGTATTCATTCTCAGGGTCGATGACAATCACTTCCGCACCCATCATGAGTGAGCGCAAACTCTCAAGTTTCACAAAGAAACTCTTTCCAGATCCTGATGTTGCAAATACTGCTAGGTTTGAATTTTCTAGGCCAAACCTATCAAAAATAATGAAAGAATCGTTTTGGCTGTTTATTCCATACAAGATTCCAGTGTCACTTGAAAGCTCGGCTGTGGTGAATGGAAAAGTGGTTGCAAGGGAGGTTGTATCCATGTTTCTGGTAATTGCGATCAAGTCTCTTCCAAAAGGGGCAGAGCTTATGAATGCCTTTTGCATGTCAAGTGTTGTGTGTTTGGCATTAATTAGTAGTGAGCCTAAAACACTTTCAAGTCTTTTTGTGACACCATTAAGCTCTTCTTCGCTTGAGGCGGGGATTGTTATGTAGAAGCTGTATTCGTAAAACCGTTCTACACCTTTAACAAGTTGTTCTTGCAGGGCCTTTGCATCTTCAAGTTTTGCCTCGGTTGAAGGATTGATGATTTTACCTCTTTGAATATCGGTAGATATCTCTGCCTCCATCTCAGTGATCTTTCTGCGAAGATCATCAAGAGTTGTTTTTGCATCTACCGGATAAATATAGAAAGATATTTCAAGACTGTGGTCGAAGTTGACAACTGGCTCAAGCCATCCTGGTACAACAAACCTTGGATAACCTGAGACAAACAGAGTTCTGACGTAGACATCGCCAATTTTTAGATGATCAAAATCAACCTCTATGTTGTCTGGGGCAACAACATCTGCTATTGAAAATCCTTCTCTGTCGATTGCGTCAAGTGGGTTTAGTATTTGTGGTTTACTCATGGTGTTATTTTGTTGTCCCCGTGCTCCTTGACAGCTTCAATGTCAGGGTTGAATAGTTCATAGTACAGGGAGATAAGATCTGCTCTCCCTACTTGCCTTGCCCGTAATCCTAGTCTGGCGCATTGCTTGATTATATGGTCTCTTTTTGGGTAAAGTGCAGTCTTAATTTTTTTGAGAACATACTCTTTACTGTAAGGCAGCTTTGAGTTGGATTGATTGGTTGAAAACGTTGATCTGCTGATTCCCAGCTCTATTGCTGAAAAGGGAATTACTACAAAAAACCTCTTACCTAAAACATTTCTTTTCTTGATTGTCTCATTTATAAACTCTTTATAACTGATCATTAATTTTTTTAACTTTTCGTTTGTAGTGTCGTTGATTTTTCCGTCCAAAAAAGACAAGTACTTGCCAATGTTTTTTCTCTGAGTTCTCACAACAATCTGAACAGGGAAGCTTAAGCTGTTGATCATTGCTGCAAAGCTTATAACCACTGCTTCTTGTTCGCGTTCGCTTAATAGGCCGAAATTCAACGAGCTGCTCTCAAGTACTATTGCAGCACCGCCATCCTTGTAAACAACGATATCGTCAATTATGTCGGCTATGGGAACAGCCTCTTGGGTTGGTCTTTGGATTGGTGCATCAGGAGTGTTCAGTATTGGTATTTTTGCGAATACTTTGTTAACTATGTTTTGGTTCTTTTTCTCCATTTTTAAT
>DBDT01000027.1 GCA_002293705.1 Candidatus Woesebacteria bacterium UBA925 | reverse complement strand
AGATGTGTATAAGAGACAGAATATCACCATTGAACTGATACTTACCCCAATATTTCGCCATTTATATCTGCCTATATACACTTTATTTTTCACGAGAGATTGGATTCGGGCTTCCAGTGTGTCTGCCGAAGCAATTGAAGGAATAAACGCGAGCTGTGAGCTTTGCTCAAAAAGCAATAATTTTTTGAGTGCTGAAATCATATGAGCTTTTTGATAATTACATACTGCTGCCTGATCTGCTTCTAGTTCTCGTTCAATACGAAAATTAAGAACTACATCTTGAATAGACGGAATAAAAGGAAAAATGTTTTGTACGACCTGGGCAAATAACATTGTAAGATTGTCTTTTTGATCTAGATGATGCTTTTCGTGTCGTAAGATTGTTTCTTGTTCTTTTACTGAGGTGATTTCAAGGAGTTTTGTTGAGAGATAAATTTTGGGTTTAAAGAAACCAAAACAAAGCGCAAACGGTGTCTCCCTTTTAATAATTGCTACTTTCTCTTTTAGACCAAGCTTCTCGATCAACACGGTATCCAGATATGTAGAGGTGTCTACTTGGTGCAGATGTAACTGATACCCCACTCGTAATAAATGGAATACCGTCATGACCAAACGAATAAAAATAATGGCAAAAATAAAGAAAACAGCGCCAACTACCAAAAGATTTGTATTTTTAGGGAGTGCGAGAAGATTAAATGATTGGACAAATTCCTGGCAGTAATAAATAGTCGTGTGAAACAAAAACGGAAAATACTTGAAGATGAGAAAACTTATCAAACTTCCTAAAGAAAGAAGAATGATTGTTGTACCAAGTAAATATTTATTGATCTTCGTGCTCATATTCATTTAATAACTTCAACAAATAACTTTTCTTATCTTTGGGTAATTCTTCAATTGACTCTGCAAATGAAGAGAAAGCGGTATCACCAAAAGAACGAATAAACTTACTCAAAAATGACTTAGCTACTGTCTTGCTCAAATGCTCTTTTGTAAGTTTGGGTATATAGGTTATAGAAAGCCCTTCCCCTTGTTTCTTGATGGCTCCCTTTTCTGTGAGGCGAGCCATAACTGTCGCAACGGTGGTGTAGGCAAGAGGCTTTGTCTTATCCAATCGATCAACAACATCACGTACTGTACATTGACCACAAGCCCATATGATTTCCATAATTGCTAGTTCAAGCTCACTTAAAGGTTTTACATTCATAGCTACTACATATTGTAGCAAGTATAAAAATGGCTTTCAATGTGTGGTGAAACATCATAAAACACACAGCGTTCTGCATCGCTACAGTCGGCTGTGTGTTTTATGTTACTTTCCCAGGTCGATCTGTTGGCCTTTGCCAAAATATCCACCTTTGACTAAGAGCTTTAGACCAGTTGCGTCTTTTGGGATATCGAATACGATATCGCCATTCACATTGAGTCCTGGCTGAACTTGTTGTAGGAACAAGTCAACTTTCCCTTGAGCCATTCCTTTTGCCGTTTGGCCGTCAATTGAGCGGTCAAATGTTCTTCCTTGACTATCTGTCAGAGTAATCATGGAACTATCAATGGTCTTTGTCTCTTTAGCCTTGTTTTCAATTTTCAGACTAATGACATAGAACAGGCCTTGAGCATCCTTCTTGGTAAATTGATTCCCAAGAGAAGTTACTGTGGTTACGTCAGTAACAGTAAAAGCGATGTCGCCGTCCTGTACTGTTTCACCAACTTTAGCAATTAGTTTTGCTTCCTCTTGTTTGGAGCCTGTACCTGATTGGGAAGTGGAAGTACTACTTCCAGATTTGCCCATAGAACCAATAGCCCCGATTACTATAAGGACAACAAAGATTATTCCGCCCCATTTCAATATTTTCTTCATTTATATTTCACCTCCTTTCATAAATCAAATAATACCGCTTTTAGCCTTAAAATGCTAGTTATCGTCTGTAGAGCTATTGACATCATTTAAGTACGATTTGTGTACCATGTCAATTACGCCAACAAGAAAGCAATTTGGAAAAAGGTTACGGGCTTTAAGAAAGAAGGCCGGTATGTCCCAAGAAGAGCTTGGTTTTCGAGCAAACCTTCACAGGACTTATATTGGAGCAATCGAAAGGGCAGAACAGAATGTCTCGGTTGATAATATCCACAAACTGGCTAAAGCTCTAAAGGTTTCGGCAGAAGAGTTATTTAAGTAGCTTAAATCAATACTTCATATCCAACATACCAGCGGTGTATGGTTTTGAAAGATCTCTCCACTCTCCTGTAAGGTTGTCATAGGCATAATGAGGTTTATCTTCTGTCATTTTGAACGGGTAATAGGGCTGATCGCTTTCAATAATTTTGCTTAGTCCAATAGTAAATGCATCCGCTAAATCATCATGCTTTGTTGAATGAATGTTTAATAGCTGGTTGATTAGAGTATCTGCTCCAAACTCTGGGAAAAACACTTTTCCTAACTGGACATAAGGTGAAACTAATCTTAGTCGAGAGACTTTATCAAGATGTCCAACTGAGACGGGTTCAGCCATTAATTTTTCTACAAGGAATAATTGCTGTACTACTGCATCTTGGTATCCAACACTCTCTACAAAAATTCTTGGTATTATTCCAAATATTTGTTTTAATTCCGCAGATAACTTTTTTATTGCTTCCACAGTCTCTGGAAAATCTAATTGCTTATTTATAATGTTTGGAAGTACATATGCCTGAAGAGTCTTATCATATCCTGTTAAATACATTGGAACCATCGCAGTAAAATCTCTACCATCTCCTTTTTTAATCGCAAGATCAATTGC
The DNA here is from genome assembly GCA_002293705.1 of Candidatus Woesebacteria bacterium UBA925. Taxonomy (GTDB): domain Bacteria; phylum Patescibacteriota; class Microgenomatia; order UBA8517; family UBA8517; genus UBA925. The sequence continues at coordinate 256 of DBDT01000027.1, read as the reverse complement.
GATGATAATCATTCTTGGTCTCTGCACCTCTCTTGTGGGAAGAATTACTTTATACTTTTTAATCCAATCTTTTTGTATAACTTGTTGATCATCTGGAACAATTTGAAGTAAATATTCTCGTTCAAAAGAACCATTATCTAACATCTCTCTTCGCATTTCGCTTATTTTTTCCAGTGTATATTTTTGTGGCCATAGGATCTGACCATCTTCATCTACTAGAGGGAATGAAACAAACACCTGTCTCTTATACACATCT
>DBDT01000053.1 GCA_002293705.1 Candidatus Woesebacteria bacterium UBA925 | reverse complement strand
AGATGTGTATAAGAGACAGGTACTGCACAACTCCGAGTATTGTTTTGGTGTTTCCAATTTTTACATTACCAACTGCAGCCATCACCCTGCTGTCTTCAAATGGAGCTACAAAGTTGGCCACAGCTTGAGGGGTGACAAAGCAGTCAGCGTCGATAGACATGACTATATCACCAGTCGCCTCATCTATACCCCTATTGAGTGCATGACCTTTACCCTGCTTGCCTTCATAAAAGTATTTAATACTAACAGTAGACAGGCTCCCATCGAGTGATGATTCCCATTCATCAATTAGCTTAAGTATGTTTTTTTCTGTATTGTCTGTGGAAGCATTGTTGACGGCAACAATTTCCAAGTTAGTGTGCGTGCTTTTCAGTAGTGACTTAATAGTTGTAATCACCCCAGCCTCTTCATTCCACGCAGGTATAATCACAGATACTTTAGGACAAAAAATCTTTCCACTTCTTCGTTTCAAACTATTTAAATATTTTTGATAACCAACCACAATGTCATGCCATGGAGAGATAAGCATATAGACAAAGTACTTAGTTAGAAGAACACTTGCAAAAAATATGATCACATTTCTGAAAAATATAATGTCCACTTGCTCTGTTGGAGACAAAATGAAGTATGAAAATATTATAAAGAAAGTAAGTACATGTAATAGCAAGTAAACCACCATCTTCCAAGTATCTGAAATGATCTGTTTCTTCTTGGAATACATGGCTGTCATTTTAGTTGCGAGTAATTGATCTGAAGTACTCTGATAATAAATTGCTAACAAAATTTGAAGTTAGGATTGCTACTAAGAAGAATGCAACAATGTCGTAAACCATAGCATCATTGAAAGCCATGAAATTTGCTCCTACAAAAATAGTGACAAGAATTCCTATTAGGGGTTTGAAGCTGGATTTAAAGATGATTTTTGCGCTTTCCATAGTAAGTATTCAAAGCTATGGAGTTTACTTTAAATACTCTAGGATGTCAATTCAGCTACGCAGCTTATTGTTGAGTTTCTGTCTGAGCTGCCCTACCCACAATTACAAGGAAGTCTGCATCATCGGGGGTACTCTCTCCTTCAGGAAGTGGCACCACAGTCCCTGAAATGGCTCCTGCAATACGATTTGCATCCTCTGCCCTACCACCCCCTATATCTACAACCAAGTTCCCTTCATAATCAGTTTTGTTGGCAATTGCCCTTGCTGTGGTTCTTGTCTCAGGTATTGCAGCTTTAAGACTGTCTTCAACTTTTCTTCCTGCACCAACCTGACCACTACCATTAAAGTAAGCTATACGAAACTGGATAGGGTTTGGTGCTGGTTCTGCTCTCACTTCCTGTTTCTGTTGAGAATTATCTGATTGTGGTGACCCTTGAGAGTTAACCAAACCCACCTCTATTATTTTGTTTTCCTGGTCTCTGTAAAGGATGGCTCTTTTTGCCCCTGCAAAGATGATCACTTTGTCTCCATTTTTAGAGTTTTTGAAGAATGGTTGAGCGGTTAATTTTTCAACATCAGTGACAGTGGCCACTGTTGGCTGCTCATCTGGAAGCTGCATTATCTTTGAAAGCCTGGCCACTACTAACAAAGATTCTTCGGCTTGATCTGCCTTTGGCTCACTGCCACTTACAACCCCCAATACGTCCGGTCTTTGCTTGAGGTAAAAGTAGGTGGAAAAAATGGCAAGGGGTACAACCAGGATGGAGAGTATTGGTAAAACCAAAGACTTTCTAGGCAATCTAACCTTAAGCGAACTTTTAACCGGTGTCTTGCTTTCAACTTGTTTGTCCATCACATCTTGTTTAGCACACCGAAATAAATCAATCTAGTGTTTCGTAGAAAAAAGTGGGTGAGCTTAATTGTATTTTTGAGTAAAAACTTGTAAATCTGAGCACAAAATACTTGTAAAAACGTAAAAACAGACTAATTATCGAAGAGAGGCGTTTATATTTTTGTCCACCTCAGCATAGGCAGTCCTGGTGAGTGAGGCAATCACTGAAGACAAGTCGTTTAAGGACTTGCCCTTGGTCATTACACACATCAAAAATGGCCTTATTGGGTGGTAAATAATTCCACAGTCGTGAAGCTGTCTCTCCCCAGTCTCTTCAAACTTCCTTTCACCGAACTTGTGAGCAACACGAACTCCATCAGGAACACCTGCCTCCAGGCCATCCTTGTATTCAGACTTACTTAAAAGCTCCAAAGCCTTCTCCGATAGCGACCTGTCAAGGTAGGTGGAGTTATAAAGGACACGGAAGAATGACACATATTTTCTGACCGAAATAAAATAGTCTCCATCTTCGACAATTGGAGGCTTAAGCCCCAAAGTAACATAAGGCTTGAAAAACAACTTTGGATCAATTGCTCTTGAGATCAATGAGGCCGAGTCATTGTCGCTGAACCTCACCATTCTGTCCAAAAGTTCTGAAATTGTGTACTCTCTATCAAGCGAAAGTCCAGCAGATGGCACGATGTACTGTTGCCTAGTATTGTCGTTTTCTTTTGTAAACATCAATTTCTTGCTTAGAAAATCAGGATTAACATCCGACTCCTCATAAACACTCATAAGAAGTGGAACCTTAAGGAGACTTGCCGGTGAGAAAGTTGTCTCCATGTTGATACCAATCCATGGCCCGTTTAAAAGATCTCTGTAATACAAAGCAACCTTGGAGGCTTTGTTGGTTGCTTTTGCTTGATCAACAACCAACTGAAGTTTGTTTTCAAAGGGGGTCAAAACCTCATTAACCTGTGGGTATACCTCGCACTCAATAAGTGGATTTGTAAAGCGAAAGTCACCAGTTGCCAATCTTTCTATCTGAGGCTGAAAAGTAGTGCCTTTTGGTTTTGACTCAACTGTCCTTCTGCCAAAGAAAAAGCTGACAACAACAATCAAAACTATGAATACATATTTTGAAATTTTTTTGTAATCCATGTTTTTAGAGAATCAAAAACTATACTTTTGCTCAAAACCTGCATTGAACCATTTGCCGCCCCTCATTTGTGTCTCGGGGGTTGCAACTGCTTCATTGGGTACCCATCTATATGTCAAAAAAACATAATCAACTGAAAGCTTCCACTCAAGATTGGCTGCCCCTGTTGAGGTGAAAAGTCTAAACTTTGCTCTATTATCAAACGATCTCCAACCATTTGCAATTGGCTCAACAAACCAACCACGACGATTCGCAGCAGTTGCAGAGGTTAGCGTTGCAGTGTCAGCTGCATTTGGAAGCGCATTCGAGGCACCCATTGTATATAAAAAGCTTGTGGCAAGAGATTGGTAGTGATAGCCACCAATCTCAAAGCTTGGTGTAATAACAGCAGTTGCAGCAGCAGCTGCCGCCCTATACAACCAAACAAAACCAGCTGGATATGTAGACGGGTCAATTGTGAATGGCAAATCCACCTGAAGCGACTTTCCTCCCATGGAACCATTGGCAACAATACCTGTTGTTTCGTTGGACTCAGTTACTGCAAGGAACGCGGAGCCGTTAAGAAGGTCGGTGAAGCTTAAGGTATCCACGTTACCAATACTTGTGGCTGAGCCGTTCATAATGGCTCCATAATTTGCTGTAACTGGTGTTCCACTTTTTGGCGACATGCCAAGTGAAATACTCATAAAATCCAGGTTAAATGCAGTAGCGCTTGCTGAGCCATCTACTCGGATGCGCATCTCCCCTGCGCTAATGTAATTCGACCAGTCTCCAATCTCGTATGAAAACAAATCCGCAAGACCAGCTCCAGCGTCAGCTGTTCTATTGTATGTACTTTTGATTGTCTCCCAACTATTTGTTGTAAAGTTTCTAACAGAAAAATTTACACTTCCTGATGTTGTCTTGTGTGCCGCAACAGTAAGAAGTAGTGTATTAAATCCTTCAGGGGGTGTGGCCACATTTGTAAAGCTCATGTAGTAATCAAGCGTATTGCTTACAGGGGTAATAGTGAAATAAGTACCCCCATCATCAGTGTAAACATCGTTATACTCATTTGCCCTGGTACCAGAAGTAATTGTTGAAGATGCAGGTTGGTAAACTGGATCAATGTTTATTTGTATTTGCGCAAAGTCCCAGTCTAAGTCAGCAGTCGTTGAAGCGCTGGTCATTCGCAGTCTCATTTCCCCTGATGAAACAAAATTCGAAATTGGCGTGGAAAGAGGGGTGTTACTGCCATTACTAAAATAGCCATCAAATATTTCAAATTGAGCATAGTCGTAATTGGCCGGTGTTGAGTCGTGGGTCAGAACAGCCTCATGAGGGTTTATATTTCTCCAAGTCGCCCCTACAAAGTCATACAAAAACATGTTGTAGGTGGTCGACGCAACGTCCCACCTGTGCTTACTTGTCACAATTATATTATTTGAGCCAGTAGGGATTGTGACACCTGTGAATGACAAGTACACATCTGTGCCAGACCCGCTAGGATTCGTGTCCCACGGAGTTGCGTCGTCACTCCAGGTAAATCTGTAATTGGAATTTGTCTCTGTGCCCAATGTCAGAGTTCCCCCTGTTGCTGTGAAGCGATAGGTGTTAGCAGGAATAGGCAGGATTGAGGTGATGGTCATAAAAACAAAGTCAACTGTTACTGTTCTCGCTGTTGTCGCACTAGCACCAGCGTTTATTCTGTAACCCATTGAATTGTTTACAGTGTCAACAAAATCGTTTGGTGTAAACGAGGGGATGGCAGTTAAACCCGATGCTCCAATTTGTTGAGGCATGGGGTTAAGGGCCTCACGAATAATTGAGGTCAAGGTTGTCAAATTATTGGCTACAACTACCGTTGTATAACCCTCACCCGCTCTCCTGATACCGCTTACCATATCCAAGTCAGCATTATTTGAGTTATACCTACCATAACTCCAAACAGACTGAACCTGAGTATTGGCAGGAATTGTTGCAGGCACCACAACACGAACAGCTGCGCATTGATTTGTAAAAACATTGCAATCCAATCCCGCTTCGTTTCCCGAACCAGTATTGGCAGTATTTAAAACCCAGGTTGAATTGTTTGACGTGTCAAGATTTCGCAAGTTGGCTTCAGTTCCAGTGCTAGTTGTCCCTCTCGTTGCAGTTGCAGTATAAATACCAGCATTTGTGTGGGTTGAACCAATCACAAGTCTGGCAAAATCTATTGTTAAAGTACCAGAGGTGATGGCACTAGTGATTCGTATATTAACCCTATTATTGTTTGCCTCATCTATAAAATCAGCCATGGTGTCTGTATTTACAGATGGCACTTTGGCAAATTCGTTTGAAGCATCAGCAGTATTGGTAAGAGTGGTTGCGTTTAGTGTTTCATATGCCGCATCATTGTAGTCATATATTTGTATCGAATAATTACCTGTCGAAATGTGACCTGAATACTGAAGAAGAAATGTATTAGCATCAGAATAAGGTAGGGTTACATTTGTGAAAAACAAATCCACACTCACACCCCCAGTTGCGCCAGCTATGGTCACGCTTGTTTGATTGTCGTCAGTTGTTAAGTCGTTGTACTCATTTGTTCTAGCACCTATGCCGTTATTCACAAGCGAGCTTGGTAGGAAAAATGGTGACACTAATGGAATAACTGACAAATGGTCGATTGATAACTGCAGACCAGCTGTTGCGCTTGAGCTGAAAAACCTAATCTGGACCTGTTTGTCACTATTAACAAAATTTCCCAAAGGAGTTGAGACTGCAGTATTGCTGCCATTACTAAAATATCCGTCGTACACCAGAATATCACCACCACCCGGAGCTGTGGTTGTAGTTACTGACATCAAAAGTCCAGCTGCTGCCTCGGTGGCGTTTGCATATGTTGCTTCGTGCGGGACGATGTTTCTCCAGGTACTATTTGCAAAATCACGTATTTGTATTTGATATGTTAAAGAGGCACTGTTTGATGTTCCATCGTAAAGAACTCTCAATGCGTTTGCGTTCCATAGTCTTACGTTGTCAAAAGTAAAAGTAATATCAAGGCCAGAGCTTGTTGTGGTTGCATACATATAGTTATTATCGGCTGTCGTTGTTGCAAGATAGCTACCAGCAGTTGCCTCAGCTGTAGTTACTGTTTGGCTTGTTGCAACAAATTGATATGCAGCATCTGCCTCAGATACTGGATTTGTATAACTGTTGGTCTCAATACCTACTCTTTTTAAGAGAAGTCCATGCAAATTCATCGAATAAGCAAAGACTGAAATTGAAACTAGGATAGGCAGAATTTTTTTCATATCAACTATTAGTCTACATAACGAAGTGCAATAAATACTGCATCAAGATTAAGGTAGTGTGCACCAAATTGAGTAGATGCCGTAGTTCTAAACCTAAGCCTCAAATCATTTGCTTGGGTGTCAAACAAATTGGGCACATTCTCAGTTCCCCACCCTTCATATATAGTTTCAGTTGTTGTGTTGTACGTTGATGCGTTAACTGCGTTGGGTAGCGCATTTAGAGCTAGAGTTGTACCTTGCTGGTTAACAACAGACCTAATACCAATCTTCTGATTGTTAAAACCAATAGTTGGTGTGATTGTTGCAGCTGAAGCAGCTCCTTTTGTCATATAAATGACAGCCTTTGGGGCTGAGTTTGTGGGAAGAGTTACCGGAAAATCAATTGTTAAATCAATAGCACTTGGTGCCTCTAGTATTTCAGTATTTGCTTGTGAGTTGGGATAGTTTCTTATTCCATATGCATGGTTTACTGGATTGTAGGTGGTGCTGGTGTCAAGTGTTCTTGAATTAGCAATTGTATTTCTATATATACCACCAAACAAAATGCTATCCCCTGCTGCATCAGTATTAACACTTCCCAAAATTACTTTGATGTAATCAACAGTTATAGATCCACCAGCTGCTGCTGAGTTGAACCTCACTCGTATTTCTCCACTACTAATATAATCAGACCAAGTAGTAATTGATTTAATAAAATAATTGGTTGCATCAGCTGTATTGGTCAAGGCTGTTGCATTTAAAGCCTCCCAGGTACCAGCTGTAAAGTTTCTAACAGAAATAGTGTAGCTTGTAGCACCAGCAGCCATGTTTGAGGAAACTGGAATATACATAGCATTGCTCCCAGTTGGAGGGGTTATAACTCCTGTGAAGGAGAAGTAAAAATCAATTCCACCAGAGTTAGTTATTGTGTATCCGTTTGCATCGTCAGTGGTCGTGTCATTGTATTCATTGGTTCTGGTTCCATTTGTAATAGTGCTGTCAGCAGCAAAGTAGACAGGGTCCTCCGCAAACTCAATTGAAATCCAATCAACTTCAAGGTTTGCGGTGGTTGAAGTTGATACCAGCCTAACTCTAACCTCAGAGGAGGATACAAAGTTACTAAGAGGAGTTGAAACAGGAACATCTGCAGTATCGCTAAAGTAACCGTTGTAGACTTCAACTTGCACAAGCTCTTCTGTGTTTAATGTGGCATCTGAGGTGTAGTCACCAGTTCTTGGGGTTACCTCCCTCCAAGTGGAACCAACAAAGTCCCAGATAAACATTGAATAAACAACAGATGCAGCAGAAGCTCTAATTCTATTGTCAATGATTAACTTGTTTGAGCCAGTTGGTATGGTCACATTTGAAAAAGAAAAATAATAATCTGTTCCAGTGGTTCCATTCCTGGTAACAGAATAGTAGATACCATCATCTGCATTTGCATAGCGGAAGTTACTTGCATTGTTGGTTCCGTTTGTTAATACGGAGTTGCTTGGATTCCAAGCATTTGTAATTGATCTTTCAGGACCAATTGTTCTAATTGAAACAAAGGCAAAATCTATACTTAAGTTTCCAGAGGTTGTGGTAGACGTTGTTCTTAAGTACAGATTGGCAGCATTATCAACTGTATTAATGTAGTACTCAGGTTCATAAATCGGAATTGTTGCCAGTGGAAGAGTACCCACCTGTGGTGCCATTGGATACGAGGCTTGCCTTACCATAGTACCCATGGTTGCAAAGTCACCTCCCAAAGAAAGCGCAACGTTACCTTTCCACCTATTTCTAATACCATATTCAAAGTCCAAAGTAGTTACAGAGCTTTGCCATCTCATCATCGTGTGGACCCCAGTAACCATTGAATTACTTGGAACTGTGACAGGAAGCTGGATGTTTACAGCTGCACAGTTGTTGGTGGGAGCTGGACAATCACCCGGGTAAAGCGTTGTTGCAGTGTTGTCAGTGGTTGAGCTTGCAATAACCCAGTTTGTGTCCGCAGAAGAGGTGTCAACCGTAGTTGTACTGGTTACTGTTCCACTTGAAGCCGTACCCCTACTTATCTCCCCCAAATAAAATCCAGTGTTAGTGTTGACACTCCCTACTGTTACTCTTGCAAAATCAACAGTTACTGAGCCTGAGGTGGAGGCTGAGCTGAACCTCAATCGCACTTCACCACTACTTATATAGTCGGTGACAGCTTGCGCGGTGGAAGTTGCAAAGTAATCTGTTCTGTCAGACGTATGGGTAAGAGCTGTTGTGCTTAATGTGTCCCACTGGGCATTTGTAAAGTCGCGTATCGAAATTGTGTAGTTTGTGATTGTTGTTCTAAAACTGCTGACTTCAGCCAATATCACGTTTGCCCCAGTATAGGCCGTTGGCAGATTGGTAAAGCTTAAGTAGAAATCCACCCCGCTAGCGTTTGCTGCTATGTTTAAGTTTGTAGCATTGTCATCCGTAGTAGTGTCGTTGTATTCATTGGTACGAGTACCACCTGCTGTGTTTGTTAAGCTTGACGCATACATTGCGTTTTCAATAGCTGGTTCAACAGTAAGATAGTCCACCCTTAGCTCTAAATTTGGGGTTGAACCTGAATACAAAAATCTAATTTGCACTTCGGAGCTACCATTAACAAAGTTTGCTAGAGGGGTTGAAACTGGAGTGTTGCTGCCGTTGCTGAAGTATCCATCATATATCGGCACCTGACCCATCCCAAAGACCGAGGCTGTAGGAATATATAAAAGACCGGCACCGGAATCTGTTGTATTGGCAAGATTTGCCTCATGTGGATTGATTGTTCTCCAAACCGAGTTTGTAAAATCTCTAATTTGTATTGCATATGTTAAAGATGCCGATGAGGCAGAGCCGTCGTAGTTTACGTAAAGCATGTTTGCAGAGTTAAGCTCGACACCTGGAATAGTAATAGTTGCATCAAGCCCTGAAGAAGTACTAAGAACCCTCCAATAATTGTTGTCAGAAAATTGAGTGTAAGAGTGGTGAGTTAATTGATTGCCAGTTGTAACTGAGCTGCTTCCCGACAGGTATCCATAGTGCGCCTTAGCTTCTTTTGGTTGTGGCAATAGTTTTGAATCCTTCAACTGAGGAATCAAAAGAGCTGGAGCACCTGTACTTGAAATGAGCATGGAGAAAACAAGGAATATAACTGAAAAAAATCTGATTACTTTGATCATAGTGATGGCAGTTGACTAACTACTGGTATCCATTTTGACGAATCCAAAGGTAGCTTTACAATAGCCCCAGTTAAGCTACTTACAGAAACGCCAATTGCAAGCTCGCTACTGTTCACATCAAGGGATGTGATATCGCCAACAAATTTAGAGAGAACATGACTATCTCCACTTTCAGGGTTTAGGCGCACCACCATGGCTTTTTGACCACTACCTGGAGCTAATGCAAGGTACACTAACCCACTCTCGTCAACTGCAATTGATATTGGAGTGTACTCCAAACTAACTGATTCAAATTCACCAGTAGATGAACCAATAAACAGCTTGCCATCAGACCAGAGTGCAATTCTTGTTGAATTCAAATTACTTGCAACTATTGAGGGTGAAGATAAATCAGATAATATTTTGACCCCTTGCAGGTTGTCTTCTCCAAACTCATACACAGCCCCTTCAGGTGAAACATTGCTTGTTCTAATAAACAAACTCTCAGAGCTTGTAAGTCCGCCAGTGTTTCCATCTCCCACCTCTATAAGCTGAGGGGTAAATGAGCTTAGTGTCTCTGAGTTAACAAGATTCAAAGCTTCTTCGGGATTAAATTTGTAAAGTCCTGACTTTGAAGAAGCAAAGCAAATAGTGTCAGTACAAGACATGCCAGTGATTTGTTCAGGAAAACTAAACAGAGTGGTCATTGCTTGCCCTCTTAGTAGCGAGACCGAGCTGCCAAGTTCGGAATAAAAGACTGTTTCCCCTTTGAACTGTGTTAGATAAAGTGGATCTGGTGAGACTAGAGTATGAAATTGTACATATTCTTGAGATATTCCCAATTTTTCGATTTCTGTTATATTTTGTCCCTCTGCAGAGTAAACTAGTCTAATTGAGCCAGACTTACCCTCCATGTCTCCAAGAGGTATTGTGATAGTTGTTAAATCTGAGTAGTTGCCACCATCTACAACAAACTCACCAAATGGTCCGTTTTCGATTGACAGCAACAGTTTCAAGCTGGCAATTGTTGTTCCATCGGAGACAAAGCTTGCTACTCCATTTGTTGAAACCACCATCCTAACTCCTTCAGGCATGGAAATTTGCAACCCCAATGATTCAGGAATGTTAACAAAACTTAATGTTTCTAATATTTTATTGCCTTCACGATGATAGGAGTACTCGCCATTGCCATCATTTCTTCGAAACACAATCTGCTCATAAGGACCAAAGAGTCTTTGGTCAGAAGCACCTAGTACATTCATCGTGTCAAAACTAGTTTCAGAAACTTTTTGTTCAACTTCGGCTAATTCTTCCGATATACTGGCTAATTCTGATTCTATTTTTTCAAGTGGAGATGTGTCCAATCCTAGCTCCGAAAGATCTTCAAGAACAGTTTCAGAAGATTCACTCTCACTAATTTTCTGTGTAACTTGTTTCACAGAAATTGTTTTACCGGAAACAACAAAGCTCGAGACAGTTTCAGACTGATTTTCACCACTCCCAACTTTAAACAAAAAGTATGGGAATGCCTGAGGATTAGTCTCGTATATCGCCCCTGAAGTGGATTTAACAAAATCAGGCTCTATAAAGCCCAATACCTTCATTGCCCCTCCAATGTTAGGAAGAACTAGGAATACAAACGCAAAGATGGAAGTAAACAAAATAAATTTCTTCCTTACACTCAAAGATGTAAACCCTTTAATTATCTTTTTAACTGCACCGGGAACCATCTTTGGAAGCTTCTTGCTTTTATTCATATGTATTAATTTGAAACGTAATTTAAGATTATGTCTCCAATTCTTACATAGTTACTGTCTTTGGAGTAGACACGAAGTAGTAGTACTGCTGTCTCCCCTGCAGCATCCCAATCAGGAGCTGCCCCATCGTCAATGGCACTATCATCAATGGTTACAGTGGTCCATGTAGCAGCCACTGAAGAGGCATTGGTGTTTGAGCTAGCAACTGAGCTTCCTGGTGTGTCATCTTGGTTTCTGATATCAACATCAAGCCTGTTGTCAGCGGTTGTAGTAACTTGTGTTACATAGTTAACTTGAATCGCATTGCTTGTCTGCCAGCTTGCAAAATCGCTTGGCAATCTGAACCTAACTGCAATGGTATAGTCTTGCAAAGTGGTTTGTGAGCTTGTCCACTGATAGTAGTTTCTCCAACCATCAGAGCTACCTGTTAAGTCAGAAGTTAAAGTACCATTGATGGTTGCGGATCCATTTGCAGTAAGTGTTGCTCCAGGAAACTCAGGGACTAGAGCCACTGTGGTGTTTCCGCCTCCGCCACCTGCTCCGTCAAGAGCTTCCCATGTATCGGTTGCAGTACAGGCTTTAATTGTTGCATCTGAAGAGTTCACATATATGTCTCCGATGGCACATGTACCTGGATCAGTGGCTGTTGTTTTGGGGGCGATGTTTAAGAAAGGATATGCTCCTTGATCTTTGATAGCCAAGAGGGTGTTGGTTCCATCTGTAAATGACAGGGTGCCAGTATTTGCAGTAACAATTGCAGGGGCTGTGTCTGCAAACTCGATATCGCGATCATAGCCTGTTCCGATGTAAAGTCCCGTTTCAGTTGAGCTTGCACCAGATGTAATGTCTGCAATTGTGATCCCTCTGATCACATTACCAGCCTCGTTGCCTGCAGTTAGGTTGATTGTAAGACCTGAATTGGTATCTGAAGCGGCATCTGTACCCTGAACTAAGTTAATAGCAAGACCATCAACACCATCAGTATTGGTGGCTTGACCGGAATTGGTGATTATAGCCATGTCAATTTCTGGTCCACTTGCTGCATTAATCTCAAATTGAGTATCTGTGGCTCCTCCGATGACTTGGATAATCACATCACCTGTTGCATCAGTGAGAATAGTTGCGCCTGCATCATAAGCCTGCTGGAGGGTTGAGCCACCACCTCCACAACCAGTACAGGAGGTCACAGTAAGAGCTCCGGCGCTTGTAATAGACCAGCTGGCACCAGCAATATCGGTGTCCCATCCACTACCAATATTAATAGCTGTTTCAGTAGCATCTGCATCACCGGTGATTGCCCCAATGTCTATACCTCTAAAGATGTTTGAAGCACCAGTGTGATTTGCATTAGTTACATCCAAGAAAAGCCCTCTCAATGTGTCGGTGCCATTCATCGCGTTCACATCCAAATCAAATCTAGCAAAATCCATCGATGTTCCTGCTGTTTGACCTGTTGTGAACTCATAAGCTCCCTGAGCAAAGTTTCTAATGTAGTAACCTGCGGTTTGCAACTGCAAAGCCCCACCACTTACACCCGAGAAAGTACCACCCTCATTGAATGCGTTTTGGATAGTGGTATTACCATCATCGGTAACGGCAAATAGTGCAACATCAGAGTCGTTTTCAACTCTGATTGCAAAGCCATTCACCTGGCTGTCATCGATATTTATATTAATACCATTTCCTGTAAATCCGTTTGCTGAGCTTGAATCTAATACCAAATCAATCAAGTTGCCGCTATAAGCACCCGAAGAAGCGTTTGAGGTTGCAGACAACACGCTGGCACTCCCACCTGCTGAGCCGATTGTGGTTGCCAATGTTCCAAACTGACCACCATCTCCAAAAGTCCAAAGGGTGTTTGTACCATCGCTGATATTGATAGTTCCCGATGTAAAAGTCTGTGTATTATTTCCAAAGGCAATTGATGTATCAGTACCTGCTGATGCATCAAATGTCCAAGTCATTGCAGATCCACTTCCAAATGTTGTTGTTCCAATTTCTGTAGCATCAAGATTTAGGGTAATTGTTCCAGTAGACTCTGATGTATCAATACCATTGGTACCACCAGCGATAGTTCTGGTTCC
>DBDT01000076.1 GCA_002293705.1 Candidatus Woesebacteria bacterium UBA925 | reverse complement strand
CACCTCTACTAACTGGAATCTCAGCAAGTCCTGGAATTGGTGTTGGTAAAGCTAAGATTTTAAGATCTCCAAATGAGATAGACAAAGTCATGAAAGGTGATGTTTTGGTCGCCCCTATGACCTCTCCAGACTATGTCCCTGCAATGAAAAGGGCTGCTGCAATTGTTACAGACCAAGGAGGGCTTACCTCTCATGCTGCAATTGTCTCAAGAGAGCTTGGGGTTCCATGTATAGTTGGTAGCAAGCTTGCAACAGTTAAGATCAAAGAGGGAGACATTGTTACAGTTGATGGATCAAAAGGTCTTGTATATCTAGGTGGCCACGTTGCAGGTGTTGCAGCAGCCACTGCAGCAGAGAAGGTTGCCAAAAAGAAACTGCTGAAAAAGAGGATCAAAACAGCAACCAAAGTGTATGTTAATTTGGCTGAGCCAGAGAGAGCCAGAGAAATCTCTAAGAGAAATGTTGATGGGGTAGGACTTCTTCGTGCTGAATTTATGATTGCCAATATTGGTATTCACCCCAAAGAGGCAATTAAGCAAAAGACTCAAGGAGTATTCATCAAAAAACTAGCTCATGATTTGGAGCTGTTTTGTGAGGCCTTTGACCCAAGACCAGTTGTTTACAGGGCAACAGATTTTAAGACCAACGAATACCGCGCTCTTCCTGGAGGCAAGATTTGGGAGCCGGTTGAGCCCAACCCACTATTGGGTTTTAGAGGAGCATTTAGATATGCATCGTCTCCAGAGGTATTCAACTTGGAACTTGAAGCTATTAAAAAAGTTAGAGAAAAGTATAAAAACTTGCACTTAATGGTCCCATTTGTAAGATCGCCTGAAGAGCTTGCAAAGATACGAAGCCTAGTGTCAGCTGCTGGATTATTTGAAAGTTCAACCTTTAGATTTTTGATGATGGTAGAGCTTCCAGTAAATGTAATCATGCTTGAGGAGTTTATAAAGGTGGGAATTGATGGAGTATCAATTGGAAGTAATGACCTAACCATGTTACTACTTGGAACTGACAGGGATAACGCTGAAGTAGCCCAGGCATTCAATGAAAGGTCACCTGCTGTTGATTGGGCTCTCAAGCGCACTATTGATCTTTGTAACAAGCATGGAATCACAAGCTCTATCTGTGGACAAGCTCCAAGCACCTACGAAGATTTGGTTGAAAAATTGGTACAGTGGGGGGTTACTGGAATGTCAGTTAATCCAGATGCCATTGAAAGAGTGAGAAGTGTTGTTTCAAGAGTTGAGAAGGAAATAATAAAATAATCATCAAAAAGACCTCGACATGCGAGGTCTTTTGTAGTCATCGTTTAATTTGTTTTATTGATTATCCGCTCAAGGCGTCCGATTAATTCTTCAGTGTTCCCGCTTTTGACAGATAACGACAGAAGATTTTTGATGAATTCTTCTGCATCTTCATTCTTCATCATTCTGCGTATCCGTCTTGATTTTATTGACCACTCATAAATGTGGTGGGCGGCATCTGAGACCGTTTCAAATCTAACCCTATCGTTAGTGGCGAGCATTAGGTGTGTCAATAGATTGACAACTTCAGTACTCAAACCCCTTGATGAAAAGAATCGCTTCAGATTAGCGACGCTGGGTACGAACCCACCATTAATGGCCTCAAGTGCCCCAATTATCCCTTTTCTTGTCTTTTCATCGATTTGTTTGTCACTTATCATGCTCAACAGGATCATTCCTGACAATTTTTTCCAAAGCCTATTGAGCCTGTTAACAGGAGTTTGCCTTATCGTGTACAGATGTACGATCACAACCGCAGCTATGACTATTAGAAGTACTAAAGTACCCACAATCGCCCCCTCTCCTATTGGTAGACCACTGTAGTATTATAGGACTATATGGTATTAGAGTCAATTTTTGCGACACAATATAATTGGTAGACAGCTGCTCATTTTGGCCCATTTTCTTTAAACTTAGCCCTATTGGTTTGAGATTTGAAGCATGCATGTGGCCATCAAAAAGACCTCGACATGCGAGGTCTTAGAATTGAGTAGTTTGAAACTACTTCAGGAGGATCATTATCATTCCCAACTTAAAGTCGTTAACGCCTTGCTCGGTAGTGCATGAAATAATGGCCCGATAGACGTTTATGATATCCTGGTGGTTGACCAAGACTTCTTGGTGCCTGTTTACGAAATCAACGAATGGGTCAAAATGACCATTATCAATCCAATACCGTTGATTTATTTCTTCAAGCAGTGTTAGCGTAGAATCCACGAGCTTCTTGATGCTATCACTAGCAGCAGATTCTCTAATAGCTTTACTGCTCTCGATTTCACCTCGGTAGTTCAGGTGATACGACCCATTTTGATCAATGGTGATCCACTCAGACCACTCACGAAGAGAGTCCCCATATGGAAGCTTCAGTGCCTCCTTTTTGAGAGCTGCGAGAACAAAGTCTTTTATTGCCCCAAGCTTAAACACCATCAAATTACTGTGTTGTTCAACCTTCAATCTACCGAATACTTGAGCGTAAAGGTAAAGTACGGACAGGCCAATGCAAATCAAGGCAGTAAAGAGAAGGAGAAGTGCTGTATCGTTGGACATTCTTACCTCCAAACATAGAATTGTCGGATAACATATTATAGGGCAGATTATGATGGGGGTCAATTATCCCCCTGCACCGATTAGGTGCGGGGGGGGCTCTTTCAAAGACTGTTTATCACTCCCTCGAATTCTCCCAAGTTGCTGTCTTCATGGAAGCCAAGTATCTCTCTCCAAAGAAGAGCGTTAACCTCTTCAGTTTTTACAGTGTCTTCTATTCCAAATAGTGAAATTAACACAACAGCTGCCCTGTAAGCATCGAAAGGATCGCTGAATATGGGCTTATATTTAGCATTAAGCAGACGTATCAACATTTGGTCCGTTCGCTTAAACACTCCTTTGGAGCGGAAAAACAATGTCACCATGTTGGGGTCAAAGTTGGGATTATCAAACTCATCTATAGCCTCAGCTAGTATTGCTCTCATGCTATCTCCAACACTGGATAGTTGAGGGAGTCTGGTAAGTAGCCTAGTTGCTATTATAGAAATTACTTGCTGTTCAATGGTAAGCATGGTTTTCTCCAATCCCTAAACAACTGTTGCATATTGTAAATCAAGTGCTATTTTTTTCATATAAACACTTTTAATTGTTGCTATTGGGAGACTCAATAATAATTGGCGTTAGTGTGTTTTGTTTGGTTTCATGTGACTAATGGAGGGTTGTTTGAAGTTAGAATCACATTTTAATTTGCTTAACAATGTTTTATTCATTTCTCCTTCCAGTAATTACCAGAAGGAGAAATTGTCTTAAAAGTCGACAAAATTGAGAGCACTGTTGTAGGCAAATGTCGCATTATTGCGGGTATCAGCCTCTACGAGGCTCCTCAAAAGATTGTTGAGTTTGTTGATGTCAATCTCTTTGAACATTGGTGCCTTATTTACCTCGACACCGCTCATCAGGCTGATTATGGCAGACACATATCCGTCGAGAGATGTCATCATCTCATTCGAAGTGGCGATCAGCGCCAATTGGTCGGCAATTGCATGTTTATCGCCAACCTTCTTGAGAATTGATATTGCTAGCTTCCGCCTGATTAAGTGGAACATTAGCAGTTTTTCTTTCATGTCGATCACCGGATCGGGTCGATATTGAAAGAACAGCACCAAGCCTGAGATGACTCCGAAGAATACAACAATCAACCCAATGACAAACAAAAGCTCTGTGCTCATGCTATCCTCCAAGTTAGATATAGGTCAGATAAAAATTATAGGGTATCAAGTGTTAAATGTCAATTATGGGGTAGTATCTAGGTTTTAATCCCCCTCAAATTAAAGAGGGGGTGTGTGGTCTACGTTCCAATTAGAGCCATTATCTTGGCGGTAGTGTCTGAAATCTTACCCTGGGAATTGGCTCGTTTCATGATGTCTAGAAGTACCATGAATTTGCCATATTTATTAATGTCAATGATTTTGTTGAGTTGCTCAAATCCTAGAATCTCACCCCTCAGCTCTTCGACAGTCATTTCTCGCATGTCAATGTTTGCGAGAACAACTAGCGAATAAAAAATCGTGACGTCACTGTGTGATTCACTGACATTGAAGATCTCCTTAATTGTTGAGAGGTCAATCTTCGGGTTATTGCTGTATGCCTCGCGTGCTGCGGCATATGCTTTTGAAAGAGCGTCTTCACCCTTCGCCAGTTTTGCCATTGCAGCTTTTGCAAGCAGGGACAAAATGTATCGCAGGGCATCGACTTTTGCTTGGTTTACATACATTCGATCAATTCTTTTGGCTTGCACTGCCATAATCACTAGGCCAGTTGCTGCACCCAGCGCAATTACAACCAAGATCACGGCCAACACCATTAACATGTCCATCTGTGCACATCCTTATTGTGAGCGAACAATTACCAACACTTACATATTATAGGATTTTGAAGTGTTTTCGTCAATCGTGTATGGTAAGTTATGGCAAAAATAACAAAAATCTGGGCAAGACAGATTTTAGATTCAAGAAGCATGCCAACTGTTGAGGCTGCTTGCCAGCTTGATAATGGGTTTGTGGCAGTAGCTTCAGTTCCATCAGGGGCTTCAACTGGAAGCTATGAAGCTTTGGAGCTTCGAGATGGAGACCAAGCCAACTTTTGGGGTAAGAGTGTTTTGAAAGCAGTATCGAACGTGAATACAGTTTTGGGCCCAGCAGTGGTATCTGCCGGATGCGAAGCCCATGAGCAGCAGAAGATTGATGATCTTCTTCGCGCAGCAGATGGAACTGAAAATAAGTCCAGACTCGGAGCAAATGCAATACTGGCAGTCTCTGAGGTAGTTTTAAAAGCTGGTGCAGCGTCTAGAAACCAAACACTGTATAGATGGGTAAACGAGTTGGCCAAAGCAAAGGGGGTTAGTGCAAACCTGAAAGTACCAACACCTCTATTTAATATGATCAACGGTGGACTTCATGGGGCAGGCAATCTTGATTTCCAAGAATTTTTTGTAATTCCAGCTTCTACTAAGTCTTACTCTGAGGGGTTAAGGCTTGGCTCTGAGGTCTATATTGCAATCGGCAAAAATCTTGAGCGTAGAGGAGCCATTCACTCAGTCGGGGATGAGGGCGGATATGCACCAAACTTGTTTACCAACACCGACGCCTTGGAAGTATTGGTTGAAGCAGTTAGGGAAACAAGTTACCAAGTGGGACGAGACGTGTTCTTTGGGCTAGATGTAGCCTCCGGCACCTTCTATCGACAAGGAACTTACAACATCCGTGACCGATCTACTCCACTAAACGAGGCTGCTATGGTTGAGCTTTACAAAGAAATTCAAAGCAGATACCACTTGGCAATTTTAGAAGATCCACTTTACGAAGATGCATGGGAGGGATGGAAGAGACTCCGTGAAGAACTTGGTGGCCAAATTGCAATTGTTGGAGATGATCTTTTGGCTACAAATCCAAAAAGAGTCAAAAAGGCAATCGAAGAGCAGGCTTGCAATGCAGTTTTGGTTAAGCCAAATCAGATTGGCACCATTAGTGAAACACTTGATGTTATAAAGCTTGCCCACGATGCAGGATGGAAGACCATTGTCTCCCACCGATCTGGAGAGACCAATGAGTTTTTGATTGCAGACTTTGCCTGTGGAGTTGGGGCAGACTATGTGAAATTTGGTGCACCAGCCAGAGGAGAGAGAGTGGCTAAATACAATAGACTTCTGTCTATCGAGGCAGAGCTTAAAATGTAATGGACCCCAATAAGCGCGTTACACTAGTAATACTAGATGGGTGGGGTATTGCCCCAGAAGGCCCTGGAAACGCCATTAAAATCGCCCACAAACCACATTTTGACGCCCTTCTTGCAGGATTTCCTTCTACACAGCTGGGAGCTTCAGGGGAAAGTGTCGGTCTTCCAAGAGGAGAGGTGGGAAACACTGAAACTGGTCACTTAAACATTGGTGCTGGAAGGATAGTTTACCAAGACTTGGTTCGCATCAATATGTCAATTGCAGATGGCTCCTTTTTTGACAATGAAAATCTTTTAAAGGTTGTTGAGCACATATCACGATCCGGTGGGGCACTGCACTTGATGGGGCTAGTCGGCGCAGGGGGAGTACACAGCGCAGTTGAGCACCTACATGCTCTAATTCACTTTTGTGCAAAGCATGAGATTAAAAAAGTATACATCCATGCTTTTACCGATGGCAGGGACTCTCCACCTTCTGCTGCAAACACTTACATTTCTCAACTTGAAGAGGTTCTGGCAAGAGAAAAAGTGGGACAGATCGCCTCAGTGATGGGCAGATACTGGGCAATGGATCGTGATCTGCGATGGGACAGAACTGCCAAAGCCTATTTTGCCTTAACAAAATCAGAGGGCAAGATGTATGAGAGTGCGCATGCTGCGGTAGCCCAAGCATATGAGCGTGGCCAAACTGATGAATTTATAGAGCCATCTTTGATTAAAACAAAAGAGGGGATAGTGCGCATTGTAGATGGCGATGCAATTGTATTTTTTAATTTTAGAATTGACAGGCCAAGACAGCTAACCCGAAGCTTTGTCCTTCCTGATGAAAAGTCGGCAGATTGGGACTTTGATCCCCATGCTGTTGAGTACGACAAACACCACCAGACACAGAAACCAAATCAAATAGGCTTTGAACGCGGCCCGCTTCTTAACAATCTACTATTTGCCACCATGACTGAGTATGAAAGACAGCTAACTCAAATTGGTGTAAGGCCACTTTTCCCTCCACAACACATCAGCATGCCCCTAGGTAGAGTCATATCCGAGGAGGGAATTTTGCAGCTTAGAGCCGCAGAAAGTGAAAAGGAGAGGTTTGTCTCATACTACCTAAATGGACTGCTTGAATCAGCACTTGAAGGTGAAGAAAGACTAATAGTCCCGTCCCCCAAGGTGGCAACTTACGATCTCATGCCACAAATGAGTGCTTTGGAATTAACTGACAGACTAATCTCAAAACTTTCAACCGGAGAGTATGGATTTTCTGTTGTTAACTTTGCAAACGCCGATATGGTGGGGCACACCGGCGTACTCCCCAAAGCGGTGGAGGCTGTGCAGACACTAGATAGCTGTATCGGCAAAATTGCTGACTTTACCCTAAACTCTGGCGGCCTTCTTGTTATAACTGCAGACCATGGCAATGCCGAGGAGATGATTAATCCGTCAACAGGAGCAATCTCTACCGAACACTCTGCAAATCCAGTTCCATTTCTGGCCATATCCAATAAATTTGTGGGCAAGCCACAACAACTCTCTCCTGGGATATTAGCTGATGTGGCTCCAACTATATTAAATTTCATGGGTATTGCCACCTCTGGATCAATGATGGGTCGAGACCTTCTTTCTGAGTACACCAGAAGGCTTTAAAAGCCATCCACATTACCAAACCCTATCCTGTCGTGTACTGCGTCTTTGGCCAGTGCCACTCTTGCAGGGGTGATGGTGTAGGAACCAAACTTATTATTAATAGCATCCATAGCTTTAGTTATCTCCATTTCTTTGTTGGTTTTCTCCAAAAGAGACAACTGCAAGTTTTCATTTTTAACTAGATTGAAAGCAGTGACTGCGATCAGTTTGATGTCTGTCAAATCTGGCTTTTGCAGAAAAAGATTTTTGAAAGTTTCTTGGTAATCATTGGTGCTCATTAGTGGGTTTGAAAGTTTTACGCCTTTGTGCCAATAGTTGTTTTTCCCCATTAGAGCAATATGGATACCGCAACTTACATACCCAGCCCTTCTCAC
>DBDT01000067.1 GCA_002293705.1 Candidatus Woesebacteria bacterium UBA925 | reverse complement strand
AGCTCATAGTTCATTATCTTTTAAATTATCCTTAGTAACCCTCTTATTTTTGCACTTTGCAATATCTCCTCAAAATACAGTAGAAGCGCAAAACATTTTTGTAGAAGAAAATTTTGATCAAATCCTGAATTCTTCTTGGGTAACATCAAATGGAAGCCTAGGAGGGTGGTCTCTATCTAATGGGGAATATGTCGGCAAAGCCCACTCATCACAATCGACACCCTCAATAGCAGCCACTGGAGATAATTCATGGAAAAACTATAAAGTTTCTGTTGAAATTAATAGCATAGGAGGCGTAGATAGACACATATACTTCAGGTTTGATAAAAATCGCACTAACCCTCCAGGCTATGGCTTAAAAATTCGCAACAATAACTTTGGATTTCCTGGAACCATAGAGCTCCAGAAAATAAATCAAGTTCTTTTAGGTGGTGGCCTAAAGAGTTTTTTGTCGCAAATCGGCCAAAAAACAAAAGTGGAAATTCAAGTAGTCGATCAAAAAATTAAGGTTTTCCTGAACAACCTTGAGACACCAATTTTTGATGTTGAGGACACAACCAATCCTATACTTAGTGGTGGAATTGCCCTATATGTTCAGAATCCGGGATTCAGTGCAAGTGGATTTGACGGATACAACAAAACTGGATACGACAATTTAAAAGTTGAAGAAATTGAAGATGTTACCTTGTTAGAAATACCACTTATAAAGCAAACAAGCCAACCATGGGGTACTGACATGTATGATGCCGCATCAACATGGGCAGGGACTTATGGAACAATTGCAAGATGGGGGTGTGCGATTACAAGCACCTCAATGCTACTAAGCCATTACGGATACAATTTCACTCCTAGAGATATTAACTTCTATTTAAAAGACCACAATGGTTATCTCAGAAATGGTGCAGTTATATGGAACAACATATCCAGAATGGTAAAGGAGAGCTCGGATGGATCCAAGCCACTCCTAGAATATAGTAGAGTTGCATTTGACAAGGACTTGGTTAAATCACGAATAGACAACAATATCCCCTCAATCATCAAGCTAACCAACCCGGTAGATCAATCAACCCACTTTGTTCTCGCCAAAGGCTATTCACACTCAAACATCTTCATAAATGATCCAGGGGTAAATAAGACTAAGTTATCCGAGTATCCAATTGACTTCCCCACCAGAGCAGACTTTTTCACACCAAGCAACACTGATTTGTCTTACATTTACCTGGCTTATCCAATTGGGACTGAGATTAGCCTTTATTCTCCTTCAGGACAGTTAATTCAAGGCGATAGATTTTTGGAGTATCCACCATATGACAACGAAACAAAGCAGCCAAATCCAAATCCTGCACTAAACCTGTTAACAGTGGCAAAGCCAGAGTTTGGAAGATATAAAATTATTGTTAACAGCGACAAACATTACTTTATCGATAGTTACCTGTTCAATAAAAATGGAGTAAGTGTTGATGGGACACAAAACAGCTTTGAAAATAGATTGCGCACTGATGTTTTTTACTTCGACATTGGAAGAGAGAATTCATCACCAGAAAAACTTACATTTGAATACATTAAAAAGAGACTGAACTATTGGTCAAACCAAAACGTCATATCAACTGCCCTGAACAAAAATATTAAGCTTCAACTGGAACTGGCAGAAAAAAGATATAACTTGGGGGACAAAAAGACAGTAAAGCCAACATTGAATGCAGTAGTAAAGCTAATTAACAGATCAACTCCCAAACTTATCTCTGTTTCCGCATCAAAAGACCTTGTTGAGATTATTTCTAAACTTAGCGAAGTGATTTAACTTTTAGGTCAATAGTTACTTACCCACAATACCTTTGAAGACATCCCTGATTAAAATTGCTATTGCTTTAGTTGCCAAAGCTAAACCATAAAAAATGGCTCTGAAAAATTTGACCAACTGATATTCAGTGGTCTTATAAGTCCTATCGCCTCTTAATCCCTTTGGACTTGAGGCTATGTTTGATAGCATTCCGTCTGCCATATATGTAATTATACTTGCACCAAAGCTTCAATAAAACAACAGCTTGGTGTTTGTGGTCGCACCAGGACTCGAACCTGGGACCTTTCGAATGTGAATCGAACGCTCTAGCCAACTGAGCTATGCAACCGAATAAGTGTATTATACCAATCTTTAGGTTGTTGTGCGTTTACCCCACTTGCAAGTAAAATAAGTGAATGCGCAAAGTAGCCTCCTTTTTCTTTGAAATACTTCAGACAATAGTATTTGCCATATCTATCTTTCTATTCATATACCTTCTTGTTCTTCAGCCCCACAGAATAAAAGGTAGCTCAATGGAGCCAAACTTTCATGATGGTGAATATCTTCTAACAGACAAGATCAGCTACAGGTTTAACGAGCCCAAAAAAGGAGATGTTGTAGTTTTCAAAGCTCCCCCAACCTTTGAAGATGAATTCATTAAAAGAATAATTGGAGTTCCAGGAGACAGAGTAGTTGTGACATCAAATGGAGTATTTATAAACGACCTCCCACTTATAGAGTCATACCTACCCACATCAATCAGAACCCTTCCTGGAAGGTTTGCCGAAGAAGCTGAGACCTTGATAGTTCCCGAGGGACAATACTTTGTGATGGGTGACAACAGGGAACACTCTCAAGACTCAAGAAACATTGGTTTTATTCCAAAAGATAAAATCACAGGCAGAGCCTGGGTAGTATATTGGCCAGTTTCAGAAGCAGGAATAATAAAGGCTCCTACTTATTAACACAATAAAAGGGGTGACACTTGCCACCCCTAAAATACTTACACATTGTACAACTGAGGGCTGTCTGGGGACACAATATCCCAAAACATGGTTGGGTATTGAATACTAACCCCATTTAAGGGCAAGATGACCTCAAACAAGGCCGCCTTGGCAGTCTCAATCAAGTGGACGCCAATCTTATTTGGTTTAAGGTGACTCCCACCGGCAACTTGCACCCAATATTCTCCTGAGGCCATTAGTTGTACTACTAAATATGAAACATCATCATTTGCGGTAACAAAGATATTGCCCTGTAATACGGGAATGTAACCCATTGATAGAAGAGTCGAAGCGAGATCCTCATCAAAAAACTGGGTGACACTATACTTCAACGCAAAAAGGCCAATGTTCACGATTTTCCTCCTTGTTGTGCAAACATCTGAATTTTAACAGAATGTGATTAGTTTTGCCCTGTAACAGCTTTGTAGATCTTTTGAAGCTTTGCCTCAGTTTGCTCTGGGCTACCGTTGAACAAGAATACAATTTTAGACTGTCTTTTGCTTCTTTTTAGTTGAACCTCAGTATCCTCTGGTCTCTCAAGGTCACTGAACCTAAGAGCTTGAGCTAATTCGTTCTGCATTCTGTCCAACTCTTCAGTCAGAATATACATATGATCAAGCCTGGTCCTTGGTTTGACTGGAAGATTAGCCTTTGATTTTGCCCTTCGGGCGATTTCCTCTGTTCTTCTAACAGAAGCTCCTTCTCTTAATACTTGCTTGTATGACTCAACAATTAGGGCTGGGTCTTCAATTGAGGAAAGGGCTCTAGCGTGCCCCTCTGAAATTTGCCCAGACAATAAACCATCTTTTAAGGTATCAGGAAGAGTGAGTAGTCTCATGGAGTTACTAACGTAAGCAACTGACTTTCCAACCCTCACTGCCACTTCAGAGGTTGTTAGTCCAAAATCGTTCATAAGTCTCTCAAAGCCCTTAGCACGATCAACTGGGTTTAGGTCTACCCTTTGTACGTTTTCAACCAACGCCATCTCTAGCATGCCCTTAGGAGTGGTCTCGCGAATGATTACCGGAACATGTGTAAGGCCTGCCAACTTTGCAGCCCTCCACCTTCTCTCACCAGCAATTATCTGATGACCAGCGGGAGTATGAGCCACAACGATTGGCTCCATGATGCCATGCTCTTTAATCGAGTCAACAAGATCTACTAAGCTTTCAGGGGTGATGATTCCACGAGGTTGGAGTGGGTTGGGTTGGAGTTGATTAACTTCTAAAAGGATTACTTCTTCAGACATAATATTATTTTATACTTTTGTGAACATTAAGGCAGCAGGCGTTCATAAAATAATAATACTACTCTACTGCAGAAATAGCTACAAACTTTTTACCAAGTCTTGTCATGTAGTTAACAACTCCTGAGGTTGTTGAGTAAAGAGTGTGGTCTCGACCAACTCTAACATTTTTTCCAGCATGTAGGACTGTTCCTCTTTGTCTAACCAATATTTCACCAGAGGCTACTTTTTGACCGTGTGTTCTTTTGACACCCAATCTTTTACCTGCTGGGCTTACATGCTGTTTTGTTTTACCTGCTGCTTTGTGTGTTGACATATTTGGTTAATTTTTTGCTTAGGCTTTAATTGAATCAATAGAGATTCTGGTGTTTTTGATCCTATGGCCCCAGCTCTTTCGATATCTTGATTTTGCTTTGTACTTAAACCCATCAATCTTGTCACCCAATACTTTTTCTTCGACCACAGTAAATGATACTTTTTTGCTGTCTAGTGTTGGAGTTCCGACTTCTACCTTTGAACCATCTACAACTAGGAGAGTTTCGAGCTTGATTTCTTCTCCCATAGGCACATCTACCTTGTCTCCTTCTGAGACAACATACTGGTGGCCTTGGGTTCTAACTACTGCGTATTTCATATGAGCTGTATTTTACCTAGTTTACGCACAGCTTGCAAGGCAATACCTAAAATTAGCATACTTCCGAGGAAAGATGAGCCTCCGTAGGAGATTAAAGGCAGGGGCAAACCGGTAATTGGGAGCAATTTTAGGTTCATTCCTATGTGTACAAATGACTGAGCCGCAAAAGAGACGCCAGACCCTAGAAGGAATAGTTTCGCCGAAAGAGGCCCTTCTAGACGACTTAGATGGATAAGAATGAAGGGCAGAAAGAAAACTAGGAGTATCACCCAGCTTGCGCCTATTAAACCAAGTTCCTCAGAAATTGAGGCAAATATAAAATCGGTGTGCCTCTCAGGCAAAAAATTGAGCTGCGTCTGAACCCCCTTACCTAGACCCCTTCCAGTAATTTGACCAGAACCAACCGCAATAACTGATTGAATTGCCTGGTATCCTGCCCCTCTTGGGTCTGAACTACCAACAAAAAGTGACTCTATTCTTTGCCTTTGATAAGGGGCCAGGGAAAAAAGCATTACTACAGCTGAAAAAATTGCGACTAATACCAGAGGGAGAAGGTGTTTTGGGTTAACCCCAGAAACAAACAGTATCGAAAGCATGGATATTGCAGTAATTGTTGCAACCCCAAGCGAAGGTTGTATCAAAATCAAGACAAAAGGCAGAGCAGTTAGGGCAACTCCTCCAAAAAGCTTAAGCAGTGGATTGGCAACTTTGCTACTCCAAACAGCCATAAAAAGGATTAGAAACACCCTTACGGCTTCAGCTGGCTGGATCTGCGATCCGCCAATTTCTATCCACCTTATAGTCCCTCTTGTGATCTGTCCAGTTAATATAGGTATTACAAGTAGAATGATTGAGGTGAAATACAAAAAAGAAGCAGTGTAAACAAAAAAATCAAAATCAAATCTTTGAAGAATGAAAAATGCGATTATGGAAAATAGAATGATCAGACCGTAAACAGGAAATACATAAGGGGAAAGAGAAAACAACATGGCCACACCAAAAAGTACTGATGTAAAAATAACAGTCATTAAAATCAGTGGGGCAGACTTTAAACTAAGCCTCATCAAACAGCTTTTGTTACCAAAAATTCACCTACGGTTAGGTTTCTGATCAGAGCTTTGCTTTTAATAAGCTCAGTATGGGATGTGGGCCACGAAGGAGCTGAGACATCAACAAGCTCTGAGATGCTTGTTTCAAGTTGTTTTCTTTGCTCCTGAATATTTCTAATTAAATCTCTAGCTGCACCCAAATCTTGATCGACGTTTTCTTGGGTAAAATCAGAAACATGAACAACAAGGGTCTCACTTTTATTAACCAGGGTGATCTTGTGAGCATTCACCTCATCGCAGACAATTTTCAAAACAGACTCATCTAGGGTGAATCCGTCGTAGTGAAGTTCAATTAACGGCCACCTTACACCAATTGATTTCTCTTTTCTCAAAGAAAGGATCGAGCTGACCAATTGCCTACCCTTTTCCATCTCATCTATCAAAGAAGCATCAAAATCTCCAGCCACTGACCAATCTGCAAGGTGAACTGAAAGCTCTCCAGTCAGATTTTTAAATATCTGCTCAGAGACAAATGGAATCATAGGGGCTGAAATCTTGGTGAACTCAACTAAAACTGAATAAAGCGTAGACAGACAAGCAACAACATCGTCACTATTTGTGTTTGAGACAGAAACTCTGTCGCGAATCCTTCTAACGTACCAGTTTGAAAGGTCATCTACAAACTTTTTCATTTCAGTCACCACCAGCTCGGTATTGTATTGCTTGTAGGCTTGAGTGATTGCCAGATTTGCTTGATTTAGCCTTGAAACAATGTATTTATCCAAAGGATCAATACTTTTTGAAAGACTGTTTCTGTCAAAGTTGTGCGCATTGGCAAAGGTGACAAAAAAGTTGTAAACATTCCAAAGAGTCAAAAGCATCCCCTTAACCTCGGCACGGTAAGACTCTTCACTGATTTTCATGTCCTCCCCCTTCATGACAGGACTTCCCATCAAATATAGCCTCAGGGCATCTCCCCCATATTCTTGCATTAACTTTTTAGGGTCAGGGTAGTTACCATAGTTCTTGCTCATTTTTCGACCATCAGTACCAAGAACAACACCAGTTACAAGCACATCCTTAAATGCAGGCGATTCGTAAAGGGCAGCACCTATTACATGAAGCACATAAAACCAGGCTCGAATCTGCCCTGTGTATTCAACTATGAAATCTGGCGGGAAAAAGCTTGCAAGATCCTGGTCTTTTTCAAATGGAAAATGTCTTTCTGCAAATGATGCGCTTCCAGCCTCAATCCAGCTATCCAAAACTTCAGGAACCCTTGTTGCTAACTTACCACAGGATGGACAAACCAATTTCACCTCATCTATCTCTGGCTTATGAAGCTCGGTGACCTTACCACCACTGAGCTTTTCCAGCTCTTCAATGGATTCAGGAACTATACGCTCACCACATTCACACTCCCAGACAGGGACAGGGGATCCCCAAAATCTTGTTCTGCTTATACACCAGTGAGGGGCAGCTTCCATGCTTTTTGCAAATCTACCTTCTTTAAAATGTGATGGTACCCAATTTGTGGCTTCCATGGTTTTTCTCATGGTTGGCTTAAGTTTGTCTACATCCACATACCAGGCATTTTGCGGAGCATAGTAAAGGCGCTCATGACACCTCCAACATGTAGGTATTGAGTGGGTGATATCATGACTTTCAAATACCAAACCTCGACTTTTCAAGTTGTCATTTACAAGCTTGTTTGCCTTTAGATAGTACTGTGAAGAAAAATCAGAAACCCCCTCTTTGATGGTTCCGTCGTCATTTAAATGCTCAACTGAAAGAATGTTAAGCTTTTGCATGAGAGCAAAGTCTTCAGCTCCGTATGCAGCCAAGGTGACTACTCCAGTGCCCTCTTCAGCTGTCACAAATTCTGCAGGAACTACTTCGTGATTAATCTTGCCCTTCTCTTCTTCGTAAAAATCAAAGTGGCGTTCAAACTTAAGCCCCACCAATTCAGATCCTTTCATCTGCCTGACAACTTTTGCAGTCATTAGACCCAATCTTTCCTGGGAAGACTTGGCGAATATGTATCTTTGAGCACCATCTTCAACCTCAACGTAATCAAGTTCCGGGTTTACAGCCAAAGCAGTTGTGACAAGCTTGGTCCAAGGGGTTGTTGACCAGGCAAGAATATAAGTGTTTTCAAACCCTACTAGCTTGTACTTATATGTATTTGACTCCTCAGTCTCGTCTTTATAGTTATCAGGGTCCATTGAGACCTCAAAGTTAGAAATAGGTGTCTCACAGTGAGGACAATAGAGCGATACCCTTTTTCCCTTGTAGATATAACCTTTTTTATACATCTGGGAAAATACCCACATGACACTTTCCATATAGCTTGTGTCCATTGTTTTGTAAGCATTTTCAAAGTCCACCCACCTACCCATGTGGTCAACATACCAAGACCACTCACTTGATACCTGATTTACATAAATCCTGCATTCATCTATGAATTTTTTGACCCCCACTTTTTCAATAATGTCTTTTTTACGCTTCACCCCCAGCTCTTTCTCTACTTTGTTTTCTGCAGGTAAACCATGACAATCCCACCCCCAGACACGTCTCACCCTATGACCATTCATGGTCCAGAACCTAGGAAATACATCTTTTGCAATTCCACCAACAATATGTCCGTAATGAGGAAGACCCGTGATAAATGGAGGGCCATCAAGAAATGTCCACTGTTTGTCAGTAGACCTACTTTCAACAGATTTCTCAAAAATCTTCTCTTTTTTCCAAAATTCAACCATTTTCTGGTCAAGTTCAGGTAAATTTACTTTGGGGTTTGGTTTTTCAAAAACCTCGCTCATGGAGTGATTGTAGCAGATATTTGAGGTGAAAATCAGAATCTTTACAAACATATGGGCGAGACTTGATTGGTCTCGCCCTTTATTATTTCTATGAGAAGCGAGCTTATATAAATTCAACAAGCTTATTTTAATAAGCTTTTAGCTCACTTCCAGGTCTTTTGTGACCCAATAAAAGCTATTTAGTAGCTCTCATTGCGACACAAAAAATGTGAAATTCCCACGCTTACGGGCTAATCCCGCCAACTGACTGCAAAAATAGCCTTAGGCAGACCCGCTCGCGCGGGAAATTTCTGTAAGATAGGTTTGCCTATCTGTACATAAATATATTACCCTAATACTGCCTACTTGTCAATACCTATAGGTCATTATCTGCTTTTGTGGACAGTCAACCAAGGGCGCAGGAAGTTTCTCTTATATTAAAGTGTTTTAGTTTAGAAACTATAGTGGAGGCTCTAGGGACTTGCACCCTAGCCCTGACCTAGAATTTTTGGCTCCGTGATAAGGATGAATGCCGTTTGACTGTTTGCAGTCAACACTATCTAGGATGCTATCCTTGCGGCGTGCCAAATTAAAGCGATCTCTCACCTCTGAGGTAATAGTATCTTGTTAGTGGACTTTTCTCAAAAATGCAGGGATTTCAAAGTCATCTTCAGGCTCTTCCGGTTGTGTATCTTCAGGTTGACTATTGTAGATAGGCTTTGGCTCTTCTCTTCTTTGTGGCTCAGCAGAAAATGGCTGCAATGGTTGCTGAGGTTGAGGTCTTTCCTGTGCTGGCTGCTCAACTCTGGTTGTTTCAACAGAGATTGGTCTACCAAGCTTACTTAGCCTTGCGTGAGTTTCATCAAAACCTGTTGCAACCACTGTGATTCTCACCTGATCACTCATATCCTGCTTAACAACATTTCCAAAGATAATATTTGCATCAGGATCTGCTGCGCTACTGATTATCCTTGCAGCCTCATCCAACTCAAACATTGTAAGGTCAGGGCCACCAGTGATATTAAATAGAACTCCGCGAGCTCCATCGATTGATAGGTCCAATAGTGGTGAGTTAATAGCAGCTCGAGCAGCCATTTGTGCCCTATTCTCACCCATTCCTACACCAATACCCAACAGAGCACTTCCAGCATCTTTCATAATTGTTTTTACGTCAGCAAAGTCGACGTTAACTAGTCCTGGGGTAGTAATAATTTCGGCAATACCAGTAACTGCCTGACCTAACACACCATCGACAATCTTGAAGGCTTCAACTAGTGTCATCTTCCTATCCACCACATCCATGAGTCTCTGGTTAGGAATAACAATAAGGGTATCAACTTCGTCCCGAAGCCTGTCTATTCCATCGTCTGCATTTGTGGCACGCCTTGCCCCTTCAAATGCGAATGGCTTAGTTACAATTCCAACTGTAAGTGCACCAAGCTCTCTTGCAATTCTTGCAACCACTGGAGAAGCTCCTGTCCCTGTTCCGCCTCCCATACCTGAAGTCACAAAGACCATGTCTGAATCAACTAGAAGTTCTTTTATCTTTTCTGCTGACTCTTCAGCAGCTTGCGCTCCAATTTCAGGATTACCTCCAACTCCAAGCCCTCGGGTCAATTTTTCTCCAATCTGCATCTTGGTTCCTGCAACATTATCCAAAAGAACCTGAGCATCAGTGTTTAAGACAATAAACTCAACTCCATCCACTGGATTATTGGAAAGCATTGAAGCAACAGCATTTCCTCCACCACCACCAACACCAACCACTTTGATTTTGGCTATTCTGCTTGCATCTGGTTTTACTAGTGCCATATTTAATTTTTAGATAACAACAAAAAACTTTGGGGCAGGCACTCTCTAAAGACTCAGGGCAGGAGATCTTTTATAGACGACATCAGTCTAGAGAATAACTTTGAATTTGGCAACTTCATTTTTGAGACTGGCGACGATTGATCTTTCTCAAAGTCAGCTGACGACATGCCGTAAAGAAGTAACCCCACGGCTGTTGCGTACTCTGGCGTCATTATGTCATCGACCAATCCGACTACGCCAGTTGGACTTCCAAGTCTAACTGGAAGAGAAAATGTCTTTCGAGCTGTCTCCTCAGCACCAATTGTCAAAGCTCCTCCTCCCGTCAAAATAACACCTGAAGGGATTCTGTGCAACACTCCAGCTTTTTCAAGCTCAATTCTTGTAAGGTTGAATATCTCACTAAGTCTAGGGCGAACAATCCCATCGGTTAGCGTCCTTCTAGCCACTTTTTTAATCTCTGTGGATCCAGTCTCAGTTATCTCTATTTGATCTTTACTATCTTTATCCATCCTGACCGTTTTTGAGCCAAGAGACATCTTAAGAGACTCAGCAGTATCCAGTGACACCCTTAGCCCTATTGCCAAATCATTGGTAACATTTCTAGCACCAACAGGGAGGGCGCCGGTGTAGCTAAGTGCCCCATCAACATATGCTGCAATTGATGTGGTACCAGCCCCAATATCAATCACACAACAGCCAAGTTCTTTTTCAGTCTCAGACACAGTAGCAACAGATGAGGCAATTCCTGAAAATATTGTGTCTTGAATCCTTATACCCACCTCATTGACCGCCCTGGTTACATTCTTAAGTGCTGCAGAGCTTACTGTTACCAAGTGTGTATCAACTTCCAACCTAACACCACTCATCCCTACAGGATCACGGACACCTCGCTCACCATCAACCACGTACTCTCGGGGAATCACATGAATAATCTGCCTGGCAGTAGGTATGGTTACTGCCCGTGCGGCTTGTAGAACCCTAGAGACATCATTGGCTGTCACTTCTCCGTGCGGATCCCCTACTGCAACCACTCCAGTTGAATTCTGTGAAGCAACATGAGCCCCACCTACAGAGATAAAGGCAGACTCGATATTAAAGCCAGCCATTCTTTCAGCC
This sequence comes from Candidatus Woesebacteria bacterium UBA925, assembly GCA_002293705.1. Lineage (GTDB taxonomy): Bacteria > Patescibacteriota > Microgenomatia > UBA8517 > UBA8517 > UBA925. The sequence continues at coordinate 766 of DBDT01000067.1, read as the reverse complement.
GACTCAATTGATGTGATTATGCATTCGACAGCTTCTTCAATGTTTACAATCTGACCTTTTTTGATCCCCTTAGAAGGAGTGGATGCAGCTGCAATTACAGAAACCTCTGTTTCATAGTTCACCGGAGAGACTGAAACTTGAGCAATCAAGGTTGTTATTTTTGAAGAGCCAATATCAAGGGCTGAAATTGTTTGGTTTTTTGCCATATTACTTACTTATTAAAACAGGATCATCAAATCTAAAGTCAACTTCCATTATAGACTTATTATCCCGTGAGCTCATTGTAGTTTTTTGTAGGGTGTCATTCAACTGTGAAAACACTAAAACTATTTTCGCAACCAATAGTTTGGGGTCTGAAACATAAATTGGTAGAACAACTTTCTTTCCTTGAAACTCAAAGTTCAAACTCGAAGCAGCAACTTTGAATTCTGTAATACCAAAGTAATCTTGAACTAATTTAGTTAATGGAATGAGGCTTAACATTTGGTCAGGATCCACACTATGGTCAAGAAATATTTTTGGTAATGAGGTTTGCTCAACTGTGGCCAGATAGTTAGCGTTCTCGTCAAGCAATTTGAACTTATCCTCACCAGACCAGTTAACTGCTACAACTGCATCATTTAAAGTAATTCTCAACTTACCATCTCTAATTTCATGATTTTTAACAACTCCCATATTCAACAACCTGTAAACTTGTCCATAAATTAGAGGGGTTGGTTTGCCCAATAGGTCAGAAGTATCTAAGCTCTGTCTCTTATACACATCT
>DBDT01000065.1:643-2896 GCA_002293705.1 Candidatus Woesebacteria bacterium UBA925 | reverse complement strand
AGATGTGTATAAGAGACAGGATTGTAACTGTAGAACTTTATTCCCCAACCATGGGAATTAGCCACCTACATCCTAGGGCCAGGGTCACCACTAGTGGTACTGATTTAGACAAGTTTTTCTCGAAAGATATGTGGCCGATCACACTTACCAACTTGACCGGAAAAGGGAGTCTTACAATATCCATATCTGATGGAGTTGTTTTTCTTGACATAGACAGAGGGTTTCAAGCTATCGAGCAATACTCCTGTCCAGTTGTTGATTGGCCTACCAGTTTTGACAGCCTCACCTGAGGCTGTCAACCACATATATCTTCGCCCTGTTGTTCTCAAATATTAAAGTAATCCCCAATTGCTTCTCACCAAGTTTTGCCCTTTGTCCATCAATCCAATAAATGTATTTGATGTTGTTTCTACTCAAAAACTCTCTTGCCTTGTCTATGTCTAAGGTGTTGTGGAAATCTAAAACTTCTTGCCTTCGCATTTTCCAATCAACCCCTGTTATTGTCAGGTTAACTTCATTCTCAAAAAATGATTGTTTTGTTGAAAAAGCAGAAACATATGCAGTTGATTCATAATAGGCAAGTGGCCTTGGGGGATTACTCTCCTCCTCTTTTGCTTTAAATTGATCGAAGGGAAAACTCAACACTATCCCATCTTCTTGTTTTGAGAGAAAAGAGAGAGCCTCAAACTCTTCAGCAGGAAGCATTGCAGGTGGACGGTCAGGTAAGTAATTTTGTGCTAATGAAATTAAGCTAGGCAGAATCTGAGAAAAAGAAATGGCTACCAACAAAAATATGCCAATTTTTTTGCCTAAAAATCGAGATATGCTAACTATCGATACGGCAGCATAAATGTTTAGGAAGAATAATGCATAGTACATAAACTGAATTATGTTCCAAGGAGTTCCTTCCTGGACAAATACCAATGGGGCCACTAGGCCAATTAATATCATTGGTAGAACAAAGACATCAAAATCTGTAAATTTGATTCGTTTTCTTTTTAGTATTGGCAGTGCAAGAGACAAAGACCTTAAACCTAAGTTTCCAATTATAAAAATGGCACTTGCAACTGCCAACCCAATAGTTGATTTATGCCAAGCCCCAGCTAACCTCCAGTTAGATATTGCCTCATAGAGTCTTGGCCAATCAAATCTATCACTTACTGCAAGCATGGTCAGTGGAAACCAAAATAGATCAATACCCAACAGGGATCCTGAAGAGCTGTTGGTTGGCAAAAAAACTAAGATGTTTAGAAATAGAGTAAATAAAAATATGACCAAATAATTTCTTTTCGACTGAATAAACTTGTAAGTAGCCAAGACAAATAACCCTGCAATAATAAGTGCCCCTGCATAGGCCTTAATCTGTAGTAGCAAACCAAAAGACAAGATTACTGCTGCATAGTCGCGAACTCTTGTAAGACCACCAACAAACATAACATTCATACCTAATAGAATCATCAGTAGGGATGCCGCATATGGAGGATTAAGAAGAGTGGATATAGACTGTTGCGACCAAAACATTGACTCTCCCGACAAAACCCCTTCTCTAATAAGAGTGATAAGTGGGCCAAAACTAGTTCCAAAGTATAAAAAAACTAGTGCAACAATTGCCACTTTTTGATCAAAAAGTTTCTTGGTCAATCTATAAAAAAGAAAGCCAATAAGCAGAGCCATAATCGGGGGAATGATTTGGAAGTATAGAGTAGTTATCCCAATACCAGTTAAATTGTGAATAACAGCGAGAAAAAGGTCATATCCAACATGGTAATTCTTCAACTCAATGCCTGAGTAGGTAGGCATTTGAAGTGAACCTCTGGCAAGGCTTTCAGCCAATGAAATATGCCAAACGCCATCATGGCCATGTGGACCCCAAAATCCTAGTCCATAGTCGTAACTAATTCCACTTTTTACAGTGGTCAAAGACCAGGCCACTGACCCAAATATTATGAGTAATATTGCCAAGATCTTGGCCTTGGATGTATTTATCTTTTTATCCCCCATGCTTCTATCTCTCCAGCATAAACCCTAAATGGGATGTTTTTAAACCTTGTCTTTGACACCAAAGTACCAAACAAGTCAAAGATTCTGGGATTGTAGAATTTTAATCTATTTGCAATATAACCAAGACTCATCACATGGTAAGTTTTGTGACACTCTATGTTTGAATAATTCAACAAACTCAAAGCCTTAGTTAGTGACTGATTTGAAAAATACATAATATGTTCACCTTGTTTATAGTGATACCAAGAAGAT
>DBDT01000065.1:0-306 GCA_002293705.1 Candidatus Woesebacteria bacterium UBA925 | reverse complement strand
TTTGTGCCAAAATCCTCCAATGTCTGGAGTGACTAAAAACACAATGCCACCTGGCTTCAATACTTTTTTAATTCTCTTTAACTCTGTCAATGGATCCCTAACATGCTCAATCACATCCTGCATCATGACTACATCAAACTTTAGATTCTTGGGCAACTTTGAATTTTCCAGAGTACCTTGAAATATTTTCAACTTCTTCTTTTTTGCAATTTTAACTGCAAACTCGGACAGCTCAAGTCCATAAGAATCCCAGCCACGTTTTTCAGCAATCTGCACACAGTCACCAAGAGCACAACCTATATCAAG
>DBDT01000023.1 GCA_002293705.1 Candidatus Woesebacteria bacterium UBA925 | reverse complement strand
TTATTGCATTAACAGGCAAGGCCACATCTAGCTCGTGAAGTTTGAGGGCATGCTGTATGTTAGGCTGTTTTTGATTATAAATTCGCCCCCCCATTTTTAAATTGTGTTACAATTTTACTCTAATTCTATGTTGTAAAACTGGAGGATCGCAAAATGGGTGCAGGTGTGTTGTTTGTCAATCAATCCATTGCACGCTCACACAATCTTTACGGTTTGCACGAAATTTGGCAGAATCTTCGCCAAAAAGCTGGAAATAATCAGTACTTTAAGGATTTTAGTTATTTGGATTACACAAATCCAGTCAGCTTAGATGAAGCTCGTAGTATGCGAAGTGGGTTGCTTGAAAGGAGAAGCGAGATTGAGGCCTGGCTTGGCAACAGGAGGTTAGTTAGTGAATTGGGGTATGTGCTAAATAATTCACAATACAATATGCACCGAGAAGTATTGGATGCTGAAATCGAATATATAAGTGCATGCACCCGTGTGTTGAAAGATTACATTTCCGCTGCAGAGTCGGCCATGGATCAAGCTTGAAGCTGGAGTGCGTCTGGCAAATGCGCATTGCCATTCACTTCAATAAGTGGCTTATTTTGTTGTGGTGATTTTGATGATGCCAGTCTGAAGCTTTCAGACTGGCATGCTGTCTACAAAGGGTGTGCTTCAGGTGTCTCTAGAAAGCTGATCGTTCCCCTGGGTACTGTAATTACAATTTGATCAACGCTAAAACTGAATACTAATGCATAGAGCCAGAAGTTGTCATCAATTGGCATCAAGCTATAGCTTGACACTGTTGCGGCATAATTATCTGACTGCTCTAAAACACTAACACCAGGAGCCACTCTGATGAACTCATGTGAGATTGGATCATTGTTGACACTTATCTGCCAATAAGTATCCCCATCAATGATCCGCTCTTTGATATAATGTCCACTTTTTTCAAGTGGGAATATGTGCTTGAAATCAACCAAGCGTAGGTCGCTAAGGCGCGGGTCGTTTTGAATCACGTGTCCGATTATGGCTGCAACTGTAAACCCTAAGATTGCTCCTAGTGTTGTACACCACGTTACTGCTAGCGCAGTCTCAGCCTTACCCAACCTCTGGAACAATCTGGGTACAAAATATCTTCCAAGCGCATGCATGATTATCATGCAGCTGATTAGTAATATCATCCCACCCTCCTCTTATGAGTAATACCATATTATACTACAGGATATTTATTGCTTCAATATCTGAGGATTTGTCACTGGCCATTTGGCCAGTGACTATACTATGACATTACCTCCCAGTTGGGTCTTGGATTGAGTTAAATCGCATGCCTTTTTCAGGGGTTGATAAAACAATCCATCTAGGGAATATTGGCAGAGCGTAGATCCAATACCACGGATCCTTGGGTCGACCGAAATATCTTCTAATCGTGGGGCTAATCTCACCTTCAGGTCTTGGATGTAGGCTGTAGTTAGAGAAGTTTATCTTGCTGAAATTGTCATCACTATCAACACGATAAATCAAATAACCACTGCCATCTGGATTTATATATACCTCCACATACAGCCCGTCGCTTGTAATTGGCAAAAGATTGGCCGAGCTTGATTCAACTTCAACTAACTCTAGATTCGATGTATTGGACAAGGCTGTAGTTATGCCAAAGATTGCACCAATTAACAGAAAAATTATTGAAATTGGTGCCAATTCACCACCCTTTACCCTAAATAGATAACCGATAAGAAAAGTACCAGCAATAGCGAAAGCAATTGCGATAGCAACAACTAAAACCACGATTCACCTCCTTGAATAGGTTATGGGGTAATTTTATCTCAGTTAAGAGTGAAAGAAAATGAGGCTAATTGTTTGGTGCACCCGGAGGGACTCGAACCCCCAACCCTCTGTTCCGAAGACAGATGCTCTAATCCTTTGAGCTACGGGTGCAATTTCAAGCAAATTATACCCTTTGTAGGCTACAATTGCTTGTTATGAACCCAGATCAACAAATTAAAGCAATTGAGGAGGAAATACGAAAGACTCCGTACCACAAGGGGACCGAGAGGCATATTGGAATGCTTCGGGCCAGAATTGCTGTTTTGAAAGACAAGCAGATTGAGTCGCAATCAAAAGGTGGTGGTGGCGGAGGTGGCTATGCTGTCAAAAAACAAGGTGATGCTACTGTGGTTTTGGTTGGACCTCCATCAGCTGGTAAGTCTACTTTGATAAATGCACTAACCAATGCAGAGAGCAAAGTGGCTCCATACGCCTTTACAACGGTAAGTGTAATACCGGGGATGATGCACTATCGCCATGCCAATATCCAAATCCTTGATGTTCCAGGTCTTATTGAAGGGGCTGAAGAGGGCAAGGGGAGAGGCAGGGAGGTGTTGTCAGTTGTAAGGGGTGCCGACCTTCTGGTTTTGATAACTGATCTTCAAAGACCACATGTTCACAAAAACATAGTCGCCGCACTTGAGAGGAACGGGATAAGGGTCAACAAGCGACCACCAAAAATTAGAATTGAAAAAAGGTTGAACGGCGGACTTTCAATTCAGTCGAACATAAGGCAAGAGTTGGACCGAGAGACAATCAAAGATGTCATTTCTCAAATGGGGGTTAAAAATGCTGACATCTATTTGGATGAGAGAATTACCCTTGATGAGCTTATTGACTCCCTCTCAAGAAATAGAGTCTATTCTCCTGCCATTTTTGTTTACAACAAAGCAGATCTGGATGGCGGAACTCACAAGCAGGTGGAGGATAGGAAGGTGCTTTTAATCAGTGCAGAAAATGGTAAAGGACTAGAAGAGTTCAAAGAGGATATTTGGGCAGCGTTAGGATTTATAACTGTATTTTTAGTCAAGCCAGGTGAGGATCCAAGTGAGAAAAATCCAATGGTTACCAAAGCAGGATCGCTTCTGCGTGACTTGGTTGAGGAGATTGGGGGAGATTTTGCACAATCTAAAACTGGAGCAAAGCTTTGGGGGCCAGGCGCCAAGTATCCAGGTCAGGAGGTATCGCTTTCATATCCAACTAAAGACGGAATGTACGTTAGGTTTATTTGATACAATAGGTACTACAGGCCAAAGTGGCGAAATTGGTAGACGCGCACGCTTCAGGAGCGTGTTTCCTGTTTGGAATTGGAGGTTCGAGTCCTCTCTTTGGCACATAATCACATTGTTGCTTCAGGCAATTTTTCTAATAATTGTAATGTTTGGTCATTTTTAGTACAATTTAGTCATGTTTAATACAAATTTGGTGTATACTCCTGAACAAGTTGCAGATTTACTGCAACTGTCTAAAAACACTGTTTACGAACTAATTTCTAAAGGGGAGATTGTTGCAAAAAAGTTTGGTAAGGTTTATCGCATCCCTGCTACATCTCTTTCGTTCCTGTTTACTGGAATGGACGAGGACATATATAAAGCTCAACTAATAGATGAGCAAAACCTAAGAGATGTGGATTCGACAATTAAAGATGTGCGAAAGACATTATGGGAAAAACGAAAGTCTTTATAGATAGTGACGTTGTGATTTCTTCTTTGCTCTCAAAAAAGGGCGCTTCATTTTTAGTTTTAAATAACAATTCGATTACTTCGATTATTTCTGATGTTATTCAGTCAGAAATAGGTGAAGTGGGTAGGAGGCTTAATATTAAGCTGGATGGATATGCATCTCTTGGTGGTCTTAAAGTTGTTAAGATTAATAAAGCTGAGCAAAGAGTGGTTGACGAGTTTGCCGGCTATGTGTTTGATAAAGAGGACTCACATGTCGTTTGTGGGGCAAAAAGGTCAAAATCTAAATTTCTTCTAACTCACAATATCAAGCATTACAATGTTGAAAAAATAAAACGTGATTTGAATATATTGGTCTGTCTCTTATACACATCT
>DBDT01000061.1:332-4961 GCA_002293705.1 Candidatus Woesebacteria bacterium UBA925 | reverse complement strand
ATACCAGTTAGATAGTGTGTATTTGAAATAAAGTACTGAATCTTTTGATCCAAGCTCAAGTTTTTGATAAATAATGGGTTTTTGGTAAACAACATGCTAAATCCACCCTTGGCCCATCTCTCTTGCTGCTTTGAGTAGCTCCTCACACTGTCAGGTGCCTCTCCTTTAACAAGCACTTCATTTAGATAAATTGTCCTAAATCCAGCCTCGTGAAGCCTAAGAGATGTCCATATATCCTCTGAATGAGTAAGGCTTGCAATACCACCAATTTGATCAATTGCTGACCTTCTAAAGACCATGTTTGTACCAACACAGAAAGCTGAGTTGCTTAAGTTCTTAGATGGCATTACATATCCATAGAAAACATCCTGAGATTGTGAAGCGCCAGATGCTATGAAGTGTTCTGTATTTGTATAGCTTTGTGGTGTTTGGACCATAGCCACCTTCTGGTCTTCCATGTAAGGAAGGGTTTTGGTAAGAAAGTTTTTAGCAGGAATCATGTCACAGTCCAGAATCACGAAAAACTCTGACCTACTTGTGGTTTTTAAAGCATTGTTAACATTTCCTGACTTGAAGTATTCATTAATTTCTCGAGTGACGTAACCAACACCAAGTTTTTTAGCCAAAGCTTTTGCCTCATCAGATTTCTTGTCATCAAGAATGAATGTTTTGTGAGGGTATTCCATATCCCTTGCTGCCCTGGTTGTTTGCTCTAGCTTCTCCAATGGCTCACCAGCGTAAGTGATCAGAACATCTACGCTTTTTTTCTTGGTTAAGAACTTAGACTTTGTTGCGGTTTTGAGCGCACTGTGGTGATCAGGAACAACAATATCAAAAAGTATTGTGAACCAAAGGCCCATGATGCTGAAAATACCAATAGTGTCGGCGATCAAAAGCACTACATACAATGGTGTGTTGTCTGCGTTTGCGGGATTGAATGCGTAAAGCATGTACGAAAGCACCACAAATGGAGCTGCCAAGAGAAGTAGCACCGTAATGTTTGATAGTCTTTTTGCTTTAGTAATTATTTGTTCCATAGATTATTTTCTTTTTTGGTAAACAGTAGAAACAAATGCAAACATAAGTGCAAAAAGGACTCCAGAGCTCATTACATACCAATGGTAAGCGGGCCAATTGTTAACCAAGTTAACCTGTTTGACCGAGCTGATACCCTTCACCGCCATATATCCAATGTTTGTGTTTTCCAAGTTAAGCTGATCAGAAATACTCCAATTTTTATCCCAGCTTTGCATGATTAGAAGGACTGGGTTATCAATAGTTACACTTGGAATATCAATAGACAATCTGTTTTTAGCTGGAAACCTTACAACAACTGGTGTCAGCTTTCCCGCAACAATTGCCTCAGAATAGTTAGTGACTGCATCATCCCATGGAGCGTAAGTTTTGGTTTGCACAGACGGCATTTCAAGCTTGTTGTTATTTAGTTCATTGTAAGTTGCCTCATCTGTAATGTAGGCAAAGTAAGATGGTTCAAGCCTTCTTACTAACTGATATGACCTGTCACCACTGACAATATCGCTCTCGATTTTGTATTCAGAGACAAGATTGGATCTTTTAGGGAAAGTGGTAATTGCACTACCTTGGGACACTAAATAGTACTCAACACCCATCACTCTTGAATAATCATCAATCAATTTGGCTTGCTTTCCAGATATTGCCCCACCCGCAATTTCCTGAGTTATCAGATTTGTGAATCTAAATGAAATTGGCGAAGGCAGTAGGTGGGTATTATATGACCCTGATTGCCTAAGCCACGGAGCAATAAAGCTGGCTTCTGAGACGTTTTCGTAAAACACAGTTCCTGTTGGAGCTCTATTTGCAAAAGCAATTGAAATAGGGCTTTCAAGATTGTTGGATGGCAAGGCCATGCTTGAGCTGGATACATCAATTGCACTAGCAATCAGGGCTGATGACAAAACTGCCACCATGACCAATACAACAGTGTTAAACACGTTTTTGACCAGACTTTGGAAGATAAGGGCAATACCAACCACAAAGACTAGGCCCACATAAACCATACCTCTGAAAAACTGTGTTCCAACTAATCCTTCAGGCAGATATCCTCCTTGAGCCATTAGAACTGCGGCTGAAAAAAGCAAGCTGTAAGCAACAAGAGAAACACCAAACCTTGAAACTCTTTGGCTAAATACAATTGATAAAACAACAGCAATAGCGCCAAAAACCACAACAGGAAGACTCAAACCAAGATAGTTGTATGGCAAAGCAATGTTTGCAAACTGTTCAGTGGTAAAAAATGGATTAGAAAACTCTCCTCTTGAGCTTATAAATTGATACAAAAATGGTGTTGCTGAGGCTAAAAAGGCCAATGATGGCAGAATTGCATCTGAAATCCTTCGGTGTTTGAGGAAATTGAGTAGATAACTCCACCCAACAAGAGATGTGGATACCAGGCCCAACACGGGGTGTATTGTCCACAAAAGACCTGCAAGAGCAAAACTGGCTACATAGGAGAATCGATCAACCCTCTCTTCAGAATTTTTGACAAAAAGTATAACAATGGGAACAAATATGGCTGCAACGAAAATTGTGAACTCTTTGATGGCCAACCATTGCTGAGATAGGGTTAATGAGGCTAGTACCGCAAGTAGCGATATAAGAGGCCTAACCCCAAGCTTTCTTAAGGCAAAGTAAAGTACAAGCCGCAGGACAATAAAGGCAGTTGCAGAAACTACTAAGATACTTTGAGGTGCGCTCAAACTAAGGTATTTGGAGGCATAAACAGCCAACATGTGGGGAAAATACTGGTACATTGTCCAGTAATTGCTACCATTGGCCCAAATATTATCCCAAGAAACTATCCCGTAGTCGATAATGTTTTGAACCCTAAATGCTTGGTATATCCAATCCTGATAGCCAGTATTAAGATATGTTTTGAAAAAGTAGGTATGAATCAAAAACAAAGAAAATAAGACTAAAAAAGTAGTTAGTACTAGTTCAGTTGTGATTTTGCTTAGAAAATTTTTCATTTTGTATTGATTGTTGTTTTGGAGGCACAGTACCCCCTAAATTATTCTTATAACAAATTATTATAGGTATATTTAGCGATTTGTCAAACTTGGAGTGATATTTAGCTTGAGCTTTCTGTTTTTGACCTCCTTGTGGGGCACGCATCCATCTGAGGAGCAGGTACCTTCAAACAATTTTGAGGTGAATTTAGATTGACCATCCGGCTTTAGACCATCTAAGACCATCTGAGTGATTCCCAATGTCTGATATGTGTAATTTATGTTTATTGAAGAGACACTGCTTAGGTTATTTACCTGCACTATTATAGTGTTGATTTCACACTCAACTTCAATCTCGTTTTGACTCCCAGCGCCATTTCCACTTATCACAACATCAATAGGGCATCCTCCTGTGTTTGGAGTAGAAGTGGGAGATGGGCTTGGACTCACTGTTGGACTGGGAGAAGTTGTTGGTGTGGGAGTTGGGGTGGGACTAGATGATGGTGTTGGTGTAGCTGATGGGGTCGGAGATGGCGAGAGTGTTGCGGTTGCAAAAGAAACACCATTGATTTCAACCATATCACTAAAGTATGCATACGCTTGAGATGCGCCAGATGAGAGAATAAAACCAATAGAAAAAGTTAGAACAGAAACAGTTGCTGCTGACTGTCTTACTTTTGAACTCAACTGAGAAAATCCTGAATAGATTTCCATTACTGACTGTATTGCTAGAAATAGTCCAGGAAGAAGTACAAGTATCCCAAAACCAATAGGTGTTCTAACAGCAGCAGCAATATGACCTAGAAATGGGACAGAGAATAAAAGCTCGCCTTTTATGTTTTCCTTAGGCAAAACCCACAGATCATTTGCATTATTGCTGTCACCTTTTGTAGTAAACCCCTCATCCCCCTCTGAAACGATCCTGTGAAGGATTGTTTGTTGGTTATCAAATGGATTAACAAAAGCAACAACTTCTCCAACTACTGGGTCTGCGTTGGTTGAAACAAAGGCAACAGATCCAGGCAATACCACTGGAGACATTGATCCGGTAGGCACCACATATGCACTGAAAAATTTGTTAGTTGGAAGTCTTGGGGAAAGCACCACAAAGAAAACAAAAACTAAAAACGCATATACTGCCCACTCACTAAATTGCCCTATTATTGCTTTGTTTGACATACCAAGATGTTCGTCCGGAAGGCCGGACGAACAAATCATAGGTCAAACTATGGTTAAAGGGCTGGAACAATTTGAGTTCCGACAAAGTCGAAGTTAACACCCGACAATGTTTTGGCTGCAATTTCATTTCCAGCAGCTGAATCAGTGTATACATGGAAGTAATACAGTGTTTCTTCGTTTTGAGTTAACTGGGAATCAATGACATAACCTCCAGGTGAATTCCATTCAGCTAAAGTCTTCCAGGCTGAATTACCAACAGCTGGCGCAGACGCACTAGTTGTTATGGCAACTTTTACAACAGAACTTAATGGACCCCAGTCACCTGTGACTCCAGACCTAAGAGTTCCAGTCACGCTGAAAGAAACAGGCGATGTGCTGCTATTTTTCAACTGGAAAGTTGTAGGGGTTGAGACTAGTCCAGGGTATAACCTGTCTCTTATACACATCTGACGCTGCCGACGGA
>DBDT01000061.1:0-97 GCA_002293705.1 Candidatus Woesebacteria bacterium UBA925 | reverse complement strand
TGAGACTAGTCCAGGGTATAACCCTGAAAAGACCCAACTAGGAGTGTAGGTGCTGGCAAACGCAGGAGACTCTCCTGCGCCAACCTGAAGGTTCGCT
>DBDT01000034.1 GCA_002293705.1 Candidatus Woesebacteria bacterium UBA925 | reverse complement strand
AGATGGGCCCCAAGACTCACGGTCAAAGCGACAGACACAGATCCCCTGGATCAATTGGTCAAGGAACAACCCCAGGTAGAGTTTACAAAGGTAAAAGGATGGCAGGACACCTTGGAGTTGATCAGGTAACTATCAAAAACTTAAGAGTAGTATCTGTTAATCCAGAGAAGAATGAGTTGTGGCTAAGTGGCCCAATTCCTGGAGCCAAGGGGTCTGTACTTGTGATTAGAAGGCTTTCAGAGAATAAAGTAGTACCTGTAAGCTCTCAAGTTGACTCAGAAGTAGAGCAGTCAATTGCAGCAGAAAATGCAACCAACTAAAAATTAAAATATGGAAATTAAATTAATTGGCAAATCAACAAAAGAGGCCTCAGTATCTCTTCCAAAAGAGATGCTCTCTGATGCATCAGTGTTTACCCTAACTCAAGCAGTAAGGGTGCAGGAGGACAACTTGCATGCAGGTCTTGCCAGAGTTAAAACAAGAGGACAAGTCCATATAACTGGTAAAAAGGTTTACAAGCAAAAGCACACAGGTAACGCTAGGCACGGAGCAGCATCAGCACCTATCTTTGTTGGTGGAGGAGTAACACATGGACCTGATGGGGTAAAAACCAAACTGTCACTTCCTAAAAAGGTGTCTAAAATTGCTAAAAAAGTAGCAATTGCTCAAATGGCCAAAAACAAGTCAGTTTTTGCAATTGAGATTGCACCTGTTAAAAAGACCTCTGAGGTGGCAAAGCTTCTTAAGGAAGTTTCAGAAAAGTCAGTATTGGTTCTTTTGTCCAAAGACAATGCATCGCAAGCTAGATATTTCAAAAATATTCCAACTGTTACTGTTAAAATCTTTGATTTGGCATCAGCTTACGATATAGTTACACACCAGTCTTTGGTTTTGGACTCATCCATGTTGGTATCAAAAGCAAAAACAAAATAATAATTAATATATGATCAAACCAATTTTCTCAGAACAAACATTAAAGTTTGCCAAAATGGGCAAGTTTACTTTCAAAGTGCCAATGCACATGACTAAGTTTGGCATCAAAAGCCAGATTGCAGCACTATTTGGAGTGGTTGTGGATAAAGTGGCAACCATTAACTACAAGGCAACATCAAGCAAAAATTCAAGAGGTAAGGTGGTTTTGATCCCAGCCTACAAAAAAGCAATTGTTAGCCTTAAAGGTGATGGTCATATTGATCTGTGGGGTCCAAAAGAAAAAGCCAAAGAGAAAAAAGCTGAATCAAGCAAAAAAGTCGCTAAAAAGGAAGTTAAGCCAGCCAAAGAGCAAAAAGCAAAAAAATAAACAATTATGAAACACATATTAGTTAAAAAAAGCGGAAGAAATGCATCTGGAAAGGTGACTGTCAGACACCAAGGAGGCGCACACAAGAGGATGTATCGTGTTATCGATTTCAAACGAGACAAGAAAGATATCTGGGGTAAGGTTGCTCAAATTGAGTATGATCCAAACAGAACCGCAGATTTGGCCTTGGTTGTGTACTCTGATGGTGAAAAACGCTATAATCTAGCGCCTGTTGGGCTTAAAGTTGGTGACAAGATAATCGCCTCTGAGGCTGCACCAGTTAGCCCTGGAAATTGTCTGCCACTTTCTGCAATACCTGTCGGAACTCCAATTCACAATTTGGAAATTAGGCCAGGAAAAGGCGCACAAATGGTAAGAAGTGCAGGATCAGCTGCAACCTTGCAAGGTCGTGAAAATGACTATGTTTTGGTCAAATTGCCAAGTGGTGAAATCAGAAGATTTCTACCAAATGCTTGGGCAGTAGTTGGTCAAGTTGGTAATGAAGATTGGGACAAGGTTGTAATTGGAAAAGCAGGTAGAAGCAGGCACATGGGAAGACGCCCAGTTGTTAGAGGAGTAGCCATGCACCCTGGAGCTCACCCGCACGGTGGAGGAGAGGGAAGATCAAGTGTTGGACTTAAGTATCCAAAAACTTATGCTGGAAGACCAGCTGTTGGAAGAACCAGAAAGAAAGACAAATATTCTAAAGATTTGATTGTCTCAAGAAGAAAAGCTGGAAAACATACTAAAAATAACTCATGAGTAGATCAAGCAAAAAAGGACCATTCGTAGATGAGAGACTAGTAGCCAAAGTCGAAAAAGGTATGGGGCTTAAAGCCACACCTATTAAGACTTGGTCACGAAGCTGTCAGATTCCACCACAGTTTGTGGGGAAGTATTTTGCCGTTCATAACGGTCGAGTTTTTGTGGATGTTTTTGTGACTGAGGATATGGTTGGACACAGACTTGGAGAGTTTGCGCTCTCAAGAACATTTAGAGGTCACGGAGCTGTTGTTAAAAGGACAATGGATAAAACATAAAAAATGGAGAAACAAACTTTTACTGCAACTCAAAAGTTTTTGGTGGTCTCACCAAGGAAACTTAGGCCTATTGCTAAGTCTAGTGCCAAGCTTAGTCCACTTGAGGCTGCAAGAAGACTTGAGTATCTACCAAATAAAGGTGGAGATCTAATTTTGAAGGTTGTAAAAACAGCAATTGCCAATGCAACTCAAAAAGGGGTTGATGCAAAGACCCTTTCTTTTGAAAGTATCCAAATTTCAGAAGGACCAAGACTAAGAAGAGGAATAGCAGTTTCAAGAGGTCAGTGGCACCCTCTCAAAAAGAGAATGAGCCATATAACAGCTGTCTCTTATACACATCT
>DBDT01000001.1 GCA_002293705.1 Candidatus Woesebacteria bacterium UBA925 | reverse complement strand
AGATGTGTATAAGAGACAGGTAATAGCATTAATTGTTTTTATGGTATTTCAAATTACTTTTGAAGGCTATGCTTTATGGATAGATTCATTTGTCTCCCCACTTCTACTTGCATCTTTGTACTTTGGCATCAATGCATTGAGAGAGGAGAAGTCCAAAGAATTAAATTATGTATTGTTTGGACTAACTCTTGGAATATCATTGGTTTTCAAGCAAGTTATTGTTCCTATATTGGTTTTGGTTTGGATTTTGCTTGTATTTAAAAGAATTGGTATTAAAAATCTTGCTTTGTTCTCTATTTCGTCGGTCATACCTGGTATTGTTATGGTTCTTTGGGCTGTTTCTAAAGGTATATGGGGTGAATTCTGGTTTTGGACAGTAACATTTAATCTTACTACCTTTTCAGAAATGGGTAGAAAGTACATCACTTTTAGAGAGTCTGTAAAAGTGTCTGCTCTTTTGTTGCCATTGATTTTAATTTCTCTTAAAACCTGGTTTTCAAAAAAGTACAAAGATATTTGGCTTTTGGTGTTAGTCATCACTTTTTCAAGCTTAATATTTGCTTATGCAAGGTTTGACTTCATTCACCTCGCACCTTTTGTGGCCCTTTCATCTGTTTTGGTGGGGATAGGATTTGCATCATCAAGACTGTTTTTAAAGTTATTCATTTTTTCTTGGTCGGCATTCCTTTTGGTCTATTTGACAATTTTTATCTTTAAGCATTGGGGGGATCAGGTGTGGTTTTTTACTGAAAAAGAGATTGGATTATCTTCAGTTGTAAGAAACTATGCATCTGAGGGGGATAGTGTTTTTGCTTTTGGAACTAAGCCTCATTTGTACTATTTGACGAAAACAATGCCTCCTGGTCAAGTCTTTTCTTTCCAATTCCCATGGTTCATGTTGCATGTAGAGGATGAGGTGTTATCAGGAATCAAGTCAGATCCACCGAAAGTTGTTTTAAGAGACAACAACTCGATTGTTGATGGTTATCGACTTGTTGAATACATGCCAAAAATTGCTGAATACATCGACCAAAATTACAAAGTAGTTCGTGTTCAGGAGGGAATAGAGGTATTATTACCAAAATGAAAGTTGCAATTGACGTCTCTCAGGTAGCCTATGGCACAGGTGTTAGTGTGTACGTAAGAGAACTTGTCAGCGCCTTAGTTAAATCAGACAAGGTAAGCCTCTACTTGTTTGCAGGATCACTTAGAATGAGGGCGCAAATCGACGATGCATTTCCCGGTTTTGCAATACGCCACTTGCCACTCCCACCCAAAATTGCTGACATTGTTTGGAACAGGTTGCATATGCTCCCAATCGATTACTTTTTGGGTGAATTCGACTTACTTCATACAAGCGATTGGACAGAGCCAAAATCATCTAAACCAAAAGTGACCACGATTCACGACATATCTCCAATAACACATCCGCAGTACACCCCAGAAGCTATTGTGGATCTTACCAAAAGAAGGATAGAGTTAATCAAACATGAATCAAGATCAATAATTGTTCCAAGTAATCATGTTAAAAATGAATGCGTTAAATTTGGAATCAATGAAGAAAAGTTACATGTTGTTCCTGAGGCAGTGTCTGAAACTTTCCTTCACAAGTCTAAGAATGTAAAACGAGACTTAAGTGGAGATTACATTCTAGCTGTAGGCACACATCCTAGAAAGAATCTTCCAACAACTATTTCTGCTTTCAAAAAAGTGAAGGGTAAGCATGGTGTTAAAAGATTGGTTGTTGTGGGAAGTGGTAAATCTGAAGATGGAATAGAGTTTACTGGAAAAGTGTCCGAAGAAAAGTTGATTGATCTTTACAACTCAGCTCTTTGTCTTTGCTACCCTTCAATAGATGAGGGGTTTGGCTTACCAATATTGGAAGCCATGAGTCTAGGGGTACCGGTTGTTACTTCTAATCATGGTGCCACCAAGGAAACTGCAGGAGGTGCGGCAATTTTGATTGATCCAATTGATTTTAACTCGGTTGCAAATGGTATTTTTGAAGCCATAAATAATCACAAATTGCTTTCATCAAAAGGTTTGAGGGTTTCTTCAAAGTTTTCTTGGGGGGAATCGGCTTCTAAAACGATTGAGGTGTATAAGTCCTCTGTTTGATATATGTATTATATCTTTTCTGTATAAACATTAAAACAATTGATTTTTAGGGTAAATTCCTCAGAATTGCATAATATGGTAAAGATAAGAAGATTCTTTAAAACTTGGCGTGAAATCCTTTCAATCTACTACTCAATACATGGCAAATTAGTAGTTTTCTTGTTTGCTCTTAACATCTTCAGAGATTTATTCGCGATTGTGGGGACATATGCGTTCTCGCTTTTCATTGAAAAATTATCCAACTTTGAGGCCTCTACTTCACACACAGAATATCTTGCTCCAGTTTTAATTTTGGTGATATATCAAACTTTAAATTCTTTTTCAGACTTAATCTATTACTTCTTGGAAAACCGATTAAATATGTGGGATGTGGCCTTGATGCGAGTAAGGCTATCAAGTCATCTGGCAAGTATTGGTATTGGAAAACTTGAAAATCCGGAGTTAACTAACAAGACTACTCGGTTTAGTGAAACAATGGGCCAGTTTTACGGATATTTATCTGGGGCATTATCTGCTATCAGCTTGATAATATCTCTCATTATCTCATTTGCAATATTCTTTCGTTTAATGCCAGTTTTCTCGATTCTGCTTGTTGGAGTCTGTCTCTTAT
>DBDT01000091.1 GCA_002293705.1 Candidatus Woesebacteria bacterium UBA925 | reverse complement strand
AGATGTGTATAAGAGACAGGAGTTATTCTTCCTGACCCAATGGGTGTTTCGTTTCTTACAATCTCCATTGCTTTTATCATTTACTATTTAGAATCTGAAAAGAGAAGATACATTTATCTATTTTCAATATTTTTCTCCTTGGCAATGCTTGTTAAGCCCTTTGCAATATTTTTTGCTATACCTATTTTTTACTTCATTCTCAAAAAGTATGGCCTTGCGAGATTGTTAAGCAAGCCTGTTTACGCCTCTGTCTTATTTATCTGCCTAGCCCCCTTTATCGCATGGCGCGGGTACATGAATTATGGAGAAAGATTCGTTGGAACCCCTCATTCGTCTTGGATGTTTAATGGTGATGGTATAAGGTTTCGTCCAGCATTCTGGTATTGGATTTTTGGTGAGAGGGTGGGGAATCTCATCTTAGGTGTATGGGGTGTGCCAATGCTATTGATGGGCAGTCTGACTATAAATAAAAAAACTAGGTCATTGGCAATATTTTTGCTTGGATCACTTTTGTATCTATTTACAATAGCAACAGCCAACGTCAGGCATGATTATTATCAAATTTACATAGTTCCTTCAATTTCAATACTCTTTGCATTCGGTATTTCTTGGCTTTGGGAAAACATCTCTGACAAAAGAGTTCTTATCGCATCATTTTTGATCTCGTTTTCATCAATGTTTGTTGTTGGTTGGTATAACATAAGAGACTTTTATAAAGTAAACAGACCTCAGATGGTGACTGCGGGCCTTGCTGTACAAAGACTAACAGGTCCTGAAGATAAGGTGATAGCACCATACAATGGTGATACTGCTTTTTTGTATCACACGGACAGGTTTGGTTGGCCAATTGTTGAATTACCCATAAATGAACTTGTAGACTTGGGTGCCGACTATTACGTATCTTTTGATTTTAATGAGGATGCTGCTAGATATTCACAGATTTACGAAACGGTTGAGAAGACATCTGAGTACATAATTCTTAATCTAAACAAAAAAATATGAAAATTTTGATGCTTGTCCCTTTTTTACCAAACACCTCAATGTCAGGGGGTCAAACTCGTTGGTACAATATCATCAAAGGTCTATCAAAGGAGCACGAGATTACCCTATTCTCCCTAATTAAAGACGAAAGCGAGAAACAATTTATACCAGAGCTTAAAAAGTATTGTAAAAAAGTAGAAGTATTTAGAAGGCCCAGCTCTCCTTGGACGATTAGAAACATCATATTAACTGCATTCAGCTGGTACCCACTTTTAGTTATTAGAAACTTCTCTTGGGCTGAAAGGAAAGCTGTTGCCAGAGAATTGGCAAAGAATAAATATGACTTAATTCATGCAGAAACTTTTTATGTCATGCCTCACGTGCCAAGAAACATCAGTGTCCCGTGGGTTTTAGTGGAGCAAACAATTGAATACATGGTCTACAAGCACTATGTCGAACATGAGGTCCCTTGGTTTTTGAGACCAATTTACATGTTAGATGTTTTAAAGCTAAGATTCTGGGAACTTTACTACTGGAGAAAGGCAAGTAGGCTTGTTGCGGTCTCAGAAGACGACAAAATGTTTATGAATAAGCTGCTTCCAGAAACAAACATTGACGTTATTCCTAATGGAGTTGATTCGGATCATTTTGCAAACCATAAAGTAAAAAGAAAATCCCCTGAAAGAATTCTCTACGGTGCTGCCAACTTTAATTGGCTTCAAAATGTTGAGGCTGTGAACATACTTCTTCAGAATGTGTGGCCAGTTATTGTGAAAAAAAGCACTAATGCATACTTGTGGATTGTTGGCAGAAATATTCCACAATCGATATACGATCAGGCAAAATCTCTCAAGAGGGTTGAGTTCACCGAGTCGATATCTGATGTGAGAGATGCTTTGAAGGCGGCAAGTATTATGGTGGTCCCAGTTGAAGGACCTGGAGGGACGCGTCTGAAAGTTTTGGAGGCAATGGCTTCAGGTTTGCCAGTAGTGTCTACTCAAACTGGAGTTGCTGGTTTGGGAATTGAAGACGGCAAGCATGTATTGGTTTCTAAGTCCCACAAAGATCTTGCAGACAAGGTTGTTAGACTTTTAACAAACCCCGACCAGTCAAGAAAGCTCGGCATAGCAGGTCAAGAGTTTGTCAAAAAACATTTTGATTGGAAGATAATTATTGATATCCACGACAGGATTTACAATGAATTAGTAAAATGAAATCTTCGTCTGTTTCTGTTGTTGTTGTAAGCTTCAATACGAAAGAAATGCTTGTAAGGACGCTAAATAGCATTCCGAAAAATAACTTAATCAAAAAAATATTTGTTAGTGACAATGGTTCTACCGATGGATCGATCAGTGAGGTTGAGCGTCTTTCAAAAAAGGATAGTCGCATTGAATTAATTCAAAACAATTCAAATCTTGGATTTTCCAAAGCAAACAACATTGCCAAAAACTACGTTCAAACACCATATGTCTTGTTTTTAAATCCAGACACTCAAATTGTTGCTGATCCAATAACAAAGCTTGTTGAATACATGGATTTGCACAAAGAAGTTTATGCAGCCACGTGTAAGGTGGTTTTGCCTGATCGAAAGTTGGATAAAGACACCAGAAGGAGCTTTCCCACCCCTCTTGTGAGTTTGATGCACTTTTCAATGCTGGATAGAATTTTTCCACAAAACAAGCTTTTTTCCAGGTACTGGTATGGGTATATCTCTGAGGATGAAGATCACGAAGTGGAGGTTATACAAGGAGCATTTTTGCTGACAAGAAAAGATGTGTTGGATAAGGTTGGATGGTTTGATGAAGATTACTTTCTTGATGGTGAGGATATTGATTTGTGTTGGAAAATATCAAAACTTGGAGGAAAACTTTTGTATTTACCTTCATCTGGAGTTATAAAGCATTTCAAAAAGGGCAGTAAGTCAAAAAACAAATCCATGAAATCTATTTATTCTGGTGTAGTTGCAATGAAGCTATTCTACAAAAAGAGATTGTCGCACCAATATCCATGGTATGTCTCAAGAATTGTTTACTTTGGAATACATCTATTGGTTGGCATAAGAATTGTTAAATTCAAGCTTGGTCTATGAAAATTTGTATAGACGCCAGATTTTTTGGTAACGAAAATGGTGGATTGGGTAGGTACACAATGCAGTTGTTGGATGAATTGGCAAAACTTGGAACCAAAAACACATACTATGTTTTGTTGCGAAAAAAGTATTTTGAATCAGAAAGTTTTCCTGCAAACTTTCAAAAGGTGTTGTGTGAAATTCCTCACTACTCACTCAAAGAGCAGTTGGTGTTGCCCAGTCTCATATATTCACTGAAAGTTGATTTAGTGCACTTTCCACACTTTAACGCTCCAATTCTATATTTTGGTAAAAGAGTGGTTACCATCCATGATCTACTTATGCACAAGGGGGTCGGAAAAAAAGCAACGACACTGCCAACTTGGAAGTATCTTATAAAAAGATTGGGGTACAGATTTGTATTTGATATGGCAGTTAACTCTGCGAATCAGATTATTGTTCCAAGTAATTATGTTTTGAATGAACTGGCAAGGAAGTACCCAAAATCCAAACAAAAAAGCAAGGTCATCTATGAAGGTGTAACAAGCCTACTAGTGACCAAATCAGCGAAAGTTAAGGGAAAGATTTTGTATGTAGGAAACGCCTACCCTCACAAGAATGTAGAATCACTGCTTGATTCGGTTTCAATTTTACTTAAAGAAGGGGCTAGGGTAAGCTTGACCCTGGTTGTTCCAAAAGATAACTTTGTAGGCAGACTGGAGTCAAAGGTTAAAAGCATTGGTCTTGGTGCTAGTGTGAGAATCAAGAGTTTTTTAACAGACCAGCAGTTGTCACAAGAGTATATGTCTGCTGAAGTATTTGCATATCCAAGCTTCTCCGAGGGGTTTGGACTACAAGGTCTTGAGGCGTTGGCTAGTAAGTGTCTGTTTTGTTGCTCTGACATTGGTATTTTTAGGGAGATATATGGAGATACTGCTGTGTACTTTGACCCTAGTTCACCAAAATCCATCGCAGAATCTATCTTAAGATCGCTTAATCTTTCCACTAAAGAGAAAAGTGCTATATTTTCTGAGTTTGAAAGAATTAAAAAGAAATATGATTGGGGAGAAATGGCCAAAAAGACAATCAAAGTATATGAAAGCAGCCTTGGTATATGACCGAGTAAATACCTTTGGTGGTGCCGAAAGAGTTCTTTTAGCGCTCAAAGAACTGTTTCCGTCAATTGACCTTGTGACATCTGTGTATAGCCCGCAAACCGCTAAATGGGCTGAAGGATTTAATAGTGTAAGAACAAGTTTCATCCAAAACACTCCCTTGCCCAAAGACAAGCATTACTTGTATCCGATGCTAATGCCACTTGCCTTTGAGGCAATAAACCTGAATAAATATGACTTGGTTATATCGGTAAGTAGTGAGTACGCCAAGGGAGTTTTAACAAAAGGTGACTCTGTTCATATCGATTACTGTCTTACACCAACAAGATATCTGTGGAGTGGCTCATCCCACTACTTTAAAAATAAGTTATTTAGAAATCTTGCCTCGCCAGTTATCAATTATTTGAAAGATTGGGATTTGGTTGCAGCAAATAGACC
>DBDT01000048.1 GCA_002293705.1 Candidatus Woesebacteria bacterium UBA925 | reverse complement strand
ATCGGAGATGTGTATAAGAGACAGCCTTTATCCCAGTTGAGGACATATTAAATGTTTTAGTATTTCCTGAAAGTGTACTTAGCTGTTTATTGTTGATTGAATCAACATCTATGTTGTGTGTGTATAGTTTGGTTGGTGTGGCAAGCCCATCAACCTCTTTTTGGTATCTTTCAGAAAGAGCGTCAACAACCCCTTCCCCAGCCTGTCCTGACCGTATTTGATTTAATATCCCGGTCAGACTGTCTGAGGCTTGGCGGTGTTGTTCTGAAAGATAGCAAATAGAAAGATTCATTTGTGGCCAAATATCAGAATCATAGGCAAACCTTGCATCTTCTGATTGATCACGAGTCACAGGTGGAAGCTGAAAAAAATCACCACACAAAATCACTTGCACCCCTCCAAATGGGAGGTCTTGATTTTTTCCAGCTCTAAAAACACGCTCAACCATGTCTAGCCTGGAAGCAGAAAGCATAGATATCTCATCAATCAAAAGCACCTTGGTGGACTGTATTTTATTTTTGACGTAGGGCTTACCAAGTATGTTTTTGATGTCTTTTTCGCTGATGGTGCTTCTGATTCCAATACCTGAGTAGCTGTGTATGGTTACCCCTCCAAGATGAGTTGCAGCAATACCTGTCGAGGCAGTGGTGGCAACCATTACATCATTCCACTTCAGGTAATTAATGTATTGATTCAAAACATATGTCTTGCCACTCCCTGCAGCTCCAGTCAAAAATACATTTCTGCCCATCTTGAGAAGTTCTAAAGCTGTCTGCTGGGTCATAGAAGACAGTCTAACAAAGTAACCCTCTCATTGTTAGAAGGCCAGATTTGCCATATTGACGCAAGAGTCACCATGTCTTATATTTCTTTTTATCGCTAGCTAGTCGAAAGGAGTCATCCAAAAAATGAACCATCCTTCACTGGCAGGCAGTTGGGGGGAAGAAATCTAATTTAACTCCCAACCATCAAAAGAGCCCCGAGCGCGTCTCGGGGCTTCTTCAATCAATCGGGCAACAATTAGCTATCTCCAAACTATCTATATTAATTGAGCCAAACTTAAATATTTTTGTAAGCCAACATATAGACACACTTCTCAGGCCTGTTTATGTAAAATATTCCAAGTAGATATGAGAGGAGGAAAAGTAGAAATCCAAATATTTTATAATCTTTGATTACATCTTTTTGTCCATACAAAAACTTTGGAGAAAAACCATGAACAGTGTAGCCAAGAGATCTAAATTCATCAGGCTCCCACTCAGACAAATGTTTTTGGTAAGAATTGCCATCATACTCATCTTGAGCTAGCTGCCCCACCGGAAGAGCTATTACTACTTTTTTCTTTGCAATTGATTCAAAGTATTTAATTGTTCCCAATCCTTTATTTTTTGGCAGGTGTTCCAAAACATGGAAACAAAAAACAAAGTCATATTTATCTTTTTCTTTAAACTTGGTTACCTCACTTTTAACCAACCTGTCATATATTTTTTTCCTCTTTGCTACTTTTAAGTATTTTTCAAAAACATCAACCCCTGTTGCAGTGCGTCTTTTGATTTTTTGGAGCACTTCAACTGGATCCCCCCAACCACAACCAAAATCTATCAGGCTCTCCCCTTCTCTGCCGACAATTCTTGACAGATACCAGTAGTAGGTAAACGGGATATGTGGATACAAAAGCTTAGCTAGTTTGTTGTATTTTCCAATCAGTGAATTCTCAGCTGAAATACTACTCATAAAATAGATTGTAGCACCAACACTTGTTAATTAAGGTGGTACAATCCCGATCAACTAACAATACAAAGGTGTATTTGTCACTATTTGACAATATTTGTCAATTTCTGCCATTATTCGGCAATGATCATTCCAGCACAGTACACCCTAAACACCCAAGTTGTTACACTTCTTAACAGCATTGCTTCCAACAACGAGATCATAAAGTCAGCAGTGATTAGCCCAGAAATCGAGATCAATCTTCGAAGACAGACAACACTTCATAGTGCCCTATTCTCTGCAAGAATTGAGGGCAGTACTGCGACAATTGAGGAGCTGACTCCTGGATCCAAGATTCAAAAAAAAGCTGAAGTGTTTCAAATCCTGAAAGCTGTTGAGTGGATGCGAAAAACACCGCTAAAAGACATCTCCCTTGATTTCATACTTAAGCTCCACAGTATTTCCATGAAAGGACTTAACCCAGATGCGGGCAAATTCAGAAATGAAGTAAATGCAATTTTTAACTCAGCAGGTATAGCAGTTTATATGCCACCTCCCCCAACACAGATGAATATGTATCTTAAAAAACTAGTGAAGTTTGCTGGAAGCGAGAGTGAAAAGTTTGCCCCCATCAGAGCAGCACTTGTCCACTACTCCTTTGAAAAAATTCATCCATTCATAGATGGCAATGGTAGGGTTGGCAGACTTTTGTTTCAAAAAGTATTAATGCAGTCAGGCTACGACATGAGAGGGCTACTTTCAGTTGAAAGCTACATCGACAAGCATAGAGCCGCCTACTACCAGGCCCTGTCTCTTATACACATCT
>DBDT01000038.1 GCA_002293705.1 Candidatus Woesebacteria bacterium UBA925 | reverse complement strand
AAGTTGGGTTTGCGACACATATCCATCCCCACTCATCGTGGGGGTAAAACGTCCAACCTTCCGGCTTTGGACTCATTGCCCACCAGTCAGTTTCCTTCATCCAACCCCACAGGTTCTCTCCAGGGGGACAGTCGCTAGCCTTGGCACTCCCGCTGGGCAGCGCCATTGAAACGAGAACAGCCACCAAAGCGATGGCCCCGATAACCAGATTCTTCACGTTAAACACAATGTTACTCCTGGGCCATCAGACCCTATAAAGGCTGGTGACGGATTGCCACCTATTGCCTTGGATACAGAGGAGCCAGAATTGAAGAATTACAATTCTGAGAACCCCTTGTGTATCCAAGGCTTTCCCTTCCTTATTAGCTTTGAAAGTACTCAACAAGATTTACTTCGCAAATGAAGCTTCTTGTTGCTCCTTGAGATTACTCTCAGGCGTGAGATTGTGCCCGTGTTTTTTCTATATATCGGCATACTCTCATGCCTATTAACAATCGCTTGGGAGGAGAATCGCTCAATCGCTTTAGAGCGGGAAAAGGAAATTTCTTCCTTCCTTTTCTTATACTATATTATAAAACCTATAGTCAGTTTTGTCAATACCTGTAAATAAGTTCAATTAATGTCACTTTTGTACTTAAATACATATATATTATATGTCCTGTAATGTTATTTGTCAAGAGGGCTTCTTGGCCCCTATTATGTAAATATGGGCAAAATTTATGTGTTTCCAACAATATCTACGGGCCTTGGCCACCTTAGGGTTACCTCGGCTATTATTGACTCATCCCCAGATGGAGCCTCGCTTTACTTGTTTGACACCAAAAGCAAGGCTGCTTCGTATCTGCACCTTCTTACTAGTAGAAATCCTCTCTTACGAAGAGTTCTGCTTTGGACGCAGAATGGGGTGCCTGAGTTGGTCTTTACACTAATTTACAAATATGTTTTGTGTAAAAGTTCACAGAGTATGGCCAAGAGGCTGGGAAGTTATATTCGCAAACTTCCCAAAGGTGATATTGAGTTGGTCTGCACACACTTTGGCATAGCTCATCAGGTGTCTCACCAAAAAGATTATTTGGAGAAATTTACAGGTAGAAAAGTTAAAGTGACAACAGTGGTGACTGACGACAGTCCTCAGCTACTTTGGGCGGTGGAATGCGATCTCTTGGTTGCACCTAGTTTGAAAACAGCAAATAAGCTTGAGAAGAATTTGAGTCGTGGTAAGACCAAGGTGGTTGTTTGTGATTATCCACTCTCACCGTGGATAAAAGTGGGCCTTACTGCAAAAGAAAGAGTGTTAAGATTTGAGCAGTTAATCTTCAAAAGAGAGGTGAATGTATTAATCCCTATATCAGGTGCTGCGGTTCACCTTGATTGGTATAGGTCTTTCATTGAGTCGGTGGAGAAGCTTAACTTAAGTGCCAAATTTTACATTGTTTCAAGATCTGGAAAATCTACTAAGTTATTTTTAGATTGGGCAAAAGATAGACCTGATTGCCAAGTTTATAGTGATAAGAGTGATTGGGAGGTTATCAAGATTTACAATCGATTGATTCATGAAAACGTATTTGCTTGTGAGATAACCAAGCCTAGCGAACACACCTTTAAATCTATCTTGTCCATAAATCAGCGAGGGGGCATGCCCATGTTGTTTGCATCACCAGTTGGCAGGCAAGAGTATGACAACTTGGATTTTGTAAAACGCCTTGGATTGCTAAACAAGAGAAACCACCTGCTGTCATCTGATCCAAAAATTGCCTCAAGGCAATTGAAAGATCTGTTAAACAAGGTGGGTGAGTTGGGAAAAATTGACAGTCTCAAACCATCTAGCGGGCATATTTGGAGTTACCTGTAAAAACGCTTGTTGACAGACAAGTGGTTAAAGATTTCTAATGAAGTATGCCCAAGTCAAAGATTGGCAAAAGAACAAAAATAAGCCCATTGGCGATTGCCTCAGTTCTTCTGGCCTTTGGTGTTCTGGTGTTTGGGCTCATACTATCGAACAGACAAATTGAGACTACTGATTCTGGTGCAGCAGGTAGGCCGCTTAAGGTTTTGGAAATCAGGTACCTGAGTGCGCCAACAGATGCTACACTCGTAAACAATTTGTCCTCACAGTTTAGGGCTCAAATTGTTGAGGCTTCAAAGTTCCAAGGCTACAAAAATCCTACATCAGCTCCACAAATTACTGCTGTAAATATCCTTAGAACTGTAACTAGGACTGGTCAGATGCCAGTACCTTCAAACCCTGGAAACTGGGAAGATATGTACAACAAAATACTCGCACAAGACAATCTTTGTAGTTACATTGTAAGTAGCAGAATTGATCATGTTTGGCTGTGGATTGACACTGACACTGCGAAACAACCAAATCCAGGAGTCGAGTACACTCTTTCTGGTCGATTGTTCCCAATTGACAGAGCAGGCGAGAATCAGGCCACAGTCACGAAAGTTCCACTTTGTGGAGGCAATCGATCATTTGTTTTTATGGGTCTTGATTATCAACGCACCGTAGCTGAGGCAATGCACAGTTTGGGTCACGCTTTCGAGGGGATGGTAAGTTACATGCAGGGGGCTGAGTTGTTCTGGGGTAGGTATGTTGGAAATCAAAAGTATGGAACAAATTATAGGGAGAGATGTGGAAATGTTCATTTTCCTCCAAATGGTGCTATTGACTATGATTATTCAAACTCTGCAAACGCAACCAGCTTTTGTGAAGACTGGAAGGCTGAGTCAAATGGGGTAACTCAAACATTCAACTGTAGTAAATGGAACTGTGACCACTTGGCTTACATGAAGTGGTGGCTACAAAACATGCCTAGCGAAACTTCTGGTCACACCTATAAAGGTCTTAGAATCCCTTCATGGTGGAGTTTCATGGTTGATACTGACACAACCTACGCATCATACGTTTCTCAAGGTTTTTATATGGGTAACCCTGCTCAAGACTTGACCAATGGACTGTTTTCCTGGGTAACCACCAACGTTAAAAATGACAGTGGTACACAGGTTTTTAGGCATTACTCTTTGGGTAGTAATAAAGCATTGGTTGTAGCCGTCTCTTACAAGATTCCTTCAGCTTCAACTACTCCTAAAATCAATACTGTTACCTATGGTGGGCTGGCAATGACCAGGATAAGGAGAGATCAAGGTGGGCAGTTTGTTACAGAACTTTGGTATAGACTAAATCCTGCTGCTTCAGGTGATGTGTCTATTACATATAGCTCAAACGAAATAATCGGTAAGGCTGCACATGCTCTCAGTATGAGGAGTGTTTTGCAAACAACTCCTCTTGGTTCAACTACTGGCGCTGGTGCAAGTGGAACCTCTGATACTGGAGCCAATACAAACTTGACAATCGCAACTCCAGTTTTACCACATACCAGGCCAAACCCATATCCAGTACCCTCTGGGTCATTGGTAACTAGGTGTAGGTGTGTGATTGGTGTTGGTGTGGCAACAAGCTTCATCGATGGTCTTAATACAACTATTAAAGTAGTGCCTGATTCCAGGATAGGCTCAAAAGATATCACTACTGTCCAGTCCAGTGAGCTTATTTCAACACTAAGTTTCTTTGAATCAGAATTTACGACCGCTATGTCGTGGAACCTTAATCGAGATTGGCCTTGGGCTGCTAGTGCAATGACCTTCAATAGGGCAATTACCAACTAACTTTAGCCGATATTTCTACTGTGTTGACTCTAGCCCAGCTAGGTTTTATACTCACCATACCTTTACGTCTCGATGACATTTCCTACCCTAAATATTAAATTAGTCGTTTAAAACGACTGGAAATCCCTCATCGCAACATCAACATTGTGTTTGTGTGTTGCGCTTCGGCGTGAAGTGCCGAAAATTACTCCAAAACAGTACTTCGGCTGAACATTGAATATAGACAAGTAATAGTAAGTAAGCAGACCAGACGCCCAGGTTTGACCATGCGACACGGGCCGATAGTTCAGTTGGCTAGAAC
>DBDT01000084.1 GCA_002293705.1 Candidatus Woesebacteria bacterium UBA925 | reverse complement strand
TATAGTGTTTGATTTTCGAGCTTTAAAATGTTAAAATATACAAATATATTGAGGGTAACCATTTCAAATCAAAAATGACCCTTGAAGTTTTTTGATCTTGTAATGGCGAATTCAAAGAACTTGTTTATTTGAATTCATAGCTCTTAATATTGCACATTAAAATTATGCCCAGTCTGCTTTTTGACTGACTTTTCTGTGGTTGGCAGATTGCTTGTAAGTTCATTGCAAGTAGTCTGCCAATCGTAGGAATAGGCACCCTACAAGAACTTCCTTAATACAGCCGTAAAACGGCAAGGAGCAAGAATCATGACTATGGTTGTAGTTAAATCTGTACCGGCAATCTTTACTGGTGTAAACAATTGGGGTTGGGTAAATATGTCGGAATTGTGTGAGATGTTGGGTCTCACCCCAACCGAGATTTTTTGGAACTACGGTGACTTGAGCAAGGACGCTCAAGACGGCATTCTTGCTGTGGTTTGGTTTGGGGTGTTCCAGGACGTTAAAATTGATGTCCTTGTAGGGCTAGAAGCTGTGTTGCGAGATATGGCCAGGGATCGTGATATTGACGAAGATTTCCTTATCTCGGAGTGGCAAAAGGCCACATTTGTCCCGGCGGGCTGGGTCAACGACCTTCTTGAAGCACGCGGGAAGGGTTATATTCGAGTAGTCCTCAAAGATATGTATTTTGATTCAGAGGGAGACCGCAATAATCCGGACTACTTGAGGTGGTCCCACAAGACTGGCTTCGATAACCAATTTTCTGTGGTCGTGGGGTACAAGGATTAAGGATTAGCGAGTGTGGACTGGGTTGTTCAATTTAGATTGATGCCTTTCCCGGTTCACGCTTGATCATTTACACAAGTCTCGGGGTTGTTGGTGGCATAGTGCTACCAACATTTAGGATTAATTCCACCCGAGGTTTTTTCTGACCCCTTATCGTCTGGGCTCACAAAACAAACTGTTGACAGTTAGCTTTAGTAGTTCTTTAATTTATGTATAAGGTTCTGCCCATGAATCATAAAAGAATACTTCCAATATCACTTCTTCTTGTAAGCTCTCTACTTCTACCATCAACAGTTTTAGCTCAATCTAGGTTGGTTATTTCCCAGGTCCAAATTGGAGGTCAAACTGCAACTGATGAGTTTGTTGAGATATTTAACGCTGGAGATACAGCCGCTGATTTGACAGGGTGGAAGTTAAGGAAGAAAACACAAACTGAAGGCTCTTCGCCAGTTAACTTGGTCTCAAGCATGTCAGGGGTATTGGCTCCTAAAAAATATCTTCTAGTCGCCCACGAGAATTACCAAGGAACGACTGCTGAAGATGTGGTCTACTCAACCAACTCAGTGGCTGCTGATAACACCGTTATTCTTGAAAATGCACAAGGAACAGTGATTGATAAAGTTGGTTTTGGTCAAGCATTTGATAAAGAAGGTACGGCGGCTCCAAATCCAACTGCAAGTTCATCTGCAGTTAGAAAAGAAGATTCTATTGGAAGTAGAGGTGTTGATACGGGAAACAATCTTGAAGATTTTGTAATTAGTGCAACTCCTTCTGCTAGAAATAGTGCATTCACTATTTCTACACCCACTCCTACACCAACCGCCACCGCCACTCCAACAGCAAGCCCATCAGCCACTCCTACTCCGACAGTTACCCCTACTCCTTCACCGACTGCTACTCCAACACAGACACCAACTCCTACCGCCTCACCTACTATGACACCAACTGTAACCCCCACTCCTACGCCAACTCCAACAATGACACCCACTTCCACCCCTACTCAGTCACCAAGACCAACGCAAACCCCTAGAGTTATCGGCATGTTTGAATTCCCTGGAAGCAGATTGGTTTGTACTATGAAGTGGAAAGTAATCCAAATTGGATGGCATATTCATCTTTTCCCTCAGATTAGCTGCGAGACAGTAAATTAGCCAAACACTATCCCCGCCTTTTTTCTGACCCCTAACTCTTAATGAACAAATAACTTTAAGTCTGAGATAACCTCTGAAGTGTGTGTGAGAGGATTAACTTTTTCATATACCTTTACAATCTTTAAGTTTTGATCAATTAAAAATGAAGTTCTAACTATTCCCATGTATTTTCTGCCCATCATGCTTTTTTCTTGCCAAACACCAAATTTGGATAACAATTCTTTGCCCTCATCAGAGAGTAGTGGAAAGTTTACGTTATGTTTTTCTGAAAACTTCTTGTGGCTTTTAGTTCCGTCAGCGCTGATTCCAACTATATCGGTTTGGAGATTGTTAAGCTCATTCAAGTTGTCTCTAAAGCTGCAAGTTTCAGTGGTGCATCCAGGGGTGTCATCTTTGGGATAGAAGTAGATGAGAAGATGCCTTTTCTTAAGAAGGGATGATATTGATTGCATCTGACCATCTTGGTCAGGTAGCGTAAAGTCTGGTATTGTCTCCCCTTCTTTTAACATCTGTTAATTTAGCACATATAGGTCCTGCTTGTATTCACTAACTCCAACTTTTTCTCCCCTACCATTTTTAATTGCCTCAAGTGGTGCACAGTGTTTGCAACCCTGGGAACCATTTGGGCACACAAAGTGACCAAGTTGTCGAGCAAGCTTTATTCTTCTTCCAATGGTAAGCACCTCTTCTCTGGTCTCTTCAGTATTGGCAAGAGCAACCTCTTTTGGCGCACTGTCATGATATAAGTACCAATAGTATGCCCCGGTCACCTCTCTTGATTGTGTATTTTTGACTATCAGTTGGTAAATAGGAAGCTGGAGCGAGCTTTCATCCTCTTCATTCTTTCCTGTTTTAAAGTCAAGTATTTTTACTCCATCACTTTTCTCGTCATATATTAGCCAGTCTATTTTTCCAGACAAAATAAGCCCTTCGTCTTCGCTTAACCAGTAGTGGGGTAGTGACTCCTTGATTTTGATCGCTTTTTGAGCCAAAGGACCAGGGTTGTCCATTACCTTTTTAACCATCTCAATAGACTCAGCTTTATATCTTGCCTCCTCTTCAGTACTTCTAAATCCACCAACTTTGCCACTTATTTTTACCCACTCCCTTTCAAGGGTTTCAGTTAGAGGGGTATTAAATCTAACTTCTGATGGAAGAGTTGAAAGTGACTCGAGCACCGAGTGAATGACCTGCCCCCTTGATAGAGCTGGTGTTACTTGTGTGATTTTGTGGTTATTAATGGGGTCTTTATATATTGCTCGAAGATAATATTTTCTTGGACAGTTTAAAAAGTCAGCAATTGAGCTGTGTGATAGCCAAACAGCCTTAAATTTGTCAGTTTTGTCCATCTATACGACTAATTATATCATGCATGTAAAACCCTCGGGTTGCCCCGAGGGTGGTTCTACCCAAACGATATTGGTCTGCTGTGAATTATTACATAGACCACTCCACTACTGCTGTTAATCGCCATCATTACCAAATCGATACCGTGATCTGAGATGGTTAAGCGTACAATGGGGGTACCCACATTGGTCCACTCAAAGCTTGACGGATCAGAGATCAGTTGCTCGAGGGTGATTTGTGTTGCGCTTTCCATTAACGCATCGGTAAGAGTAAAATTGACCAACATGGCGGCCATTGATTTGTAACGCAAACCAAGCCAGCTTGCCAGTCCATCCAAGTCGATTGGTTGGAGTTTTTCTACCAACCTCTTTAATTCATTGCAGTTGTATGGTAACTCTTCCACATTAGAATCCGCATCGAGCCAGAATAAGTTGGTGTCACTCATTATCTTAGAGCCTCCAGTTATTGTTGATCCTGTATTTTATGAATGTGCGCAATCACACATAGACCGCCTTCAATCTGTGGAATTTCGATCAATATCGCCACGGATATGTTGTTGTTAGCAAGAATTGAAACCAGGCGATACCTGAAACCCACTTTGGGGTCATCTGACCAAAAAGCATTCGATCCTTCTTCGCCTTGAACATCTTCAAGCTTCATGATAAGTGCATCAAACTCATCGATCACCAAAGGTGTGTCAGTTATGGTTCCAGCGCGAGCTTGGTTGATGATGCTTTTCATCAATTCAGTCGCAATATTCCAACCAATAATTCCTGCTGGTCCTGATGCTTCTGTAAAAACCTTAAGCAACCCCCAACCTGGTAGGTTTAAGATGTTTGATGGGTGTGGGTACGTAGTACCAAGGTCAACCAGAATTACTTGCATTCCTGCCTCCAATTCAGTGTTTTCAACAACCTAAATTCTATAGGATAATTCATTGTTGGTCAAATTTATGTTAATCTCTACTTACTCAAAAATGATTAAAAACTTAGTACTTAAGTATGGGTTGTATATAGCTTGGTTTCAGGCACTTATTTCAATGATTGGTAGTCTTGTTTTTAGTGAGTTTATGAAGTTTGCTCCATGTCTGCTTTGTTGGTACCAAAGAATTGCCATGTACCCGCTTGTTTTGATTCTTGCTATTGGTATAAGTAGAAAAGATAAAAATGTTGTTTGGTACGCCCTACCCTTTTCCTTGATAGGAACTGTAATTGCCGTGTATCACAACTTGATGTATTACAAGATAATCCCTCAAGAGATTGCTCCATGTGAGATTGGAGCATCATGCTTTACAAAGTACATCGATTGGTTTGGCTTTATCACAATTCCACTACTTGCCCTTATTGCCTTCATTATTATTGATGTGATACTTTACCTGTATCTAACTTATACCAAAAAAGATGAATAACGAAACAAAAGTATTAATAGCAGTTGCAGTAGGAACAATTGCTCTTCTAGTGGGCGGAGCCAGTTTGTTTTCAAGGTTCACCCCTCAGAATGAAAGAGAACAACAGACAGTTGATAATGCATTGGTTCTTGGTGAGAACTCTCCTTCAAAGGGGGCCGAAAACCCTAAAGTAACAATTGTTGAATTTGCGGACTTCCAGTGTCCAGCATGTGCTGCCAGTGACCCAATTATTAGGACTGTTGTTGAGAAATACAAAGACAGTGTGAAGTTTGTATTCAGACACTTCCCTCTAGACACTCACCCAAATGCAGTTCCAGCAGCAAAAGCAGCTGAGGCTGCAAGGCTTCAAGGAAAGTTCTGGGAAATGCATGACCTTTTGTATGACAAACAATCTGATTGGGCAGAATCATCCAATTTCACAGAAAAGGCTTTGGAATACGCTAGATCACTTGGTCTAAATGAAGAAGAGTTTAAAAAAGCATTTGAAAGCAATCAGTTTGATCAGGTTATAAATAAAGGCAAAACAGATGGTATTGCCGCAGGAGTTACCGCCACCCCAAGCTTTTTTGTCAATGGCAGAAGATTCATCGGTGGAATGAATGAGTCCAGGTGGTCTCAAATAATTGAAGAAGAGCTCAAAAAATAATCCCCATATAACTTCATTGTGGTAAAATTGTTGCCTAGACAACTATAGCTGGAGGTTTGATCGTGTATACAAAAACCATAGACATCAATGAGGTTTTGGAAAACATAAGTAGTGGTGAAGGCGCCTTTGTTGCGTATGGATATTTGTTAAATCAACTCTTGCCTGGTAACGTTGGAAAATGGGTATTAGATCACATGATGATAGCTGGAATGATAAATCACGTAAACGGGATCGTCAGAGTGGGTGGAGATCAAATTGAAGATATGCACCCGCTTATACCAGTTTTACCACGACTTACTTTAGCTAGAGTTTCGTGGTCACCAAATAGTGATAATACTCAGGGGCCAGGGCCGATTCGAGTTGAATTTGGTGAAAGGGGATTCCTTGCAACAAGAGTGGGTTTGCTTTTTGGTGAACGAGAACAAATGTTGGCCCAACCCGTAGAATTAGGTGTCCTATCTCAGATTACCTTCTCGACGATCCACGGATTTGGCACTCAAAATGCGCCATCAGACATAGTGGAGATCCTGTCTGATGGGTTGATATTTGAGATACCAGTCCTTGTCAGTATTCGGTTGAAGCAAATCATAAGGCTTGTCTACTCAAGGACAGACATGGTCGATCAGATCTACTACCGGTTTCAAGAGCTAGTGACCCCATGAATTTATGGGTACTAAGTCAAAAACTTAGTACCCTTACATATGTATTGCTTCACATTTAAAACATGATTCTATCTATATGTCTGTGATAAAATTCTACATCTATTGAGATTGAGATGGGAGGCATCATGGCTGTGATTGTGTTGGAGCCATTTCTTGGTTCGGCTCGAATTGGTGAGGTGTTTTTAGGTTCAGAGGTGCATGGTAGGTTTACCCCATTACACTCACTCATCACCGACTATTGGTTGAGAGCTGGGGTGTTTGAGCAGGTGCCAATGGGTTATAAACTTCTCAGACAGAGTGCCGACTTTTTAAACTTGCCAGGTCCTGTTTTGAATAACGAGGATGGGGTGATTGGCAATAAAATACCAATCCTTGCCCCATTGGACCTAGTGGCAATTGAGTTGGTTGATGGTCCACTCACACCAGTTACAACATTCAAGTTCAAGGGTGCGATGGCTTTTATGGTGTATTCACTGAAGTTTGTAGATGCCCTTGGTCAAATCGGGAGTTTTTCTTCACGTAGACCAATCAAAAAGAATAGGCCGTGGATTTTAAGTCACTCACCAAGTGAGCCTGAAAACCAACTGGAAGTAGTGAAGGTGGCTTCCAGGATTATGTCCATGATTGTAAAGGTTGAAGTGGATGGTCTGGAGTCGTATGTGAGCTTAAGCTATCGTCTATCAACAGAAGCAGGGAAGAGTTGGTATTTAGGCGAGGTGGCCAATGTGCGAGTTAGACTAGTCTAACTGACCACGATCTTTTGGGGCCAGCACTGTCTGGCCCTTTAGTTTTTAATACTTCCCTTTCTTTTTTCAGTGAGTATTAAGAGTCTTCCCAGCTCTTCTGTTAAGTTTTTGGCATGCTCCCTGCTCATCCCTATCCTTGCAACCACTCTCCCCTCCCCAACACTCATTTTTTGAATAACGTCCAAAGTAACTCCAAATTCATTTGTACTCATATGGACCTCATCTGTGTAAAGAATTGGAGTGGTGTCTGGATTGAGGCTTAAGTTGAGAGTAATTTTCTCATTTTGGCTTGCTTTGTTTGCCATGAGCAAGGCTACACCATCAAGCTGTTACAATACAAGCATGAAGAAGTGGCTATTTTTATTTGTCTTGATAATTTTTTTGGTCCCAGCTCTTTATTATGTCTTTTTTAGGTCAGGCTCACCAGCCTCGGTTAAGTCATTGGCAACAGCCGAGCCCGTTGCTTCTAGTTCAGGAACCATAGGTGGGTTGAGTTTTGAGTATGCTGGCCCATTTGATGGATCAACACTTGATCTTATTCCCAACTTCAAAGAAAAGAAGACTTTCTCAACAATAGTTTCCGAAAATAGCTGCAAGGCTGCTATTAATGCTGGCTTTTACACCAAAGAAGATCTTCCAGTTGGTTACTTTAAATCAAATGGCGCTGTTTTGAGAAATCAAAAGGATAGCCTGTTGTTTGACGGCTTTTTTACAGTCAACCTTCTTTCTACCCCACGAATCACTAGATCTCTTCCGGTTGACGAGCTTCACCTCGGTCTACAGCTTGGACCAATTATCTTTGAAAATGGAAGCCCTGTGAGGCTTAAAATTAGAAATGACTCTCCTGAGCGAAGAATGGCCCTTGTGGTTGACGGAAACAACCAAGTTTACTTTTTAACCGTCTTTGGTCAATCTAATCAGTTTTTTGGCCCAAATCTTTCGGATTTTCCTTCTGAGGTTGAAAAATGGGCAAAAAACAAGAACATTCCCATAGCGGATGCTATTAACTTGGACGGGGGCAGTGCTTCTGCCTTTTTTTCACCCAACATTTCAATAGCTGAAATCTCTCCAGTTGGGGGTGTATTATGCTCAAAATGAAGAGGCCAAAAATACACATCATAAACGGTGCTGTGGTGGCACTTTACACAATGAAAGAAGTTGAATCAGTCTCAGTATCTCTAGATTTTTATGCTGGATGTTGGCATGAAGGAGCAGATTGGGGTGCACACCATCTTCTTGAGCATGTTGTTTTTGATGGGTCTGAAAAATTCCCAACTGATGAAGAAAACGAAATGTTCAAGGAAGAAAATGGTCTTAGGGTTGGCGGATCCACAGGTGGTGACAAAGTTGGCTACTTTTTAACAGCTCCTAAAACTAAAATTGTTGAAGGGATAACACTGCTATTTGACCAAGTATTCAGGCCAATCCTTCGTGAAGCAGATATTGAGCGTGAAAAGACAATAATTGCCCAGGAGTACAAAGACAGGTGGAGCAGTCCCAATGCCAGGTTTGGCAGGGCTTCATCAGATAATGTATTTGGAAAAGGCCACACATACTCCAGAGATGGCATGGGGGAGATTGATTATGTAAAAACAGTAACTCGTGACGATCTTCTTCAGATACAGAAAAATTTCATGACCCCTGCCAATTGTAGAATTGTCGTAGTTGGCAATTTTGATGAAGAAAAAGTGCTCAAGCTAATTAAAACAGAGCTTGAGAGTCATGATGCTGGCGAGCTTAGAGGGCTCACGATTGCTGACTTTACACCAAAGGAGTTTGTAATCAGGCACAATGAAGATGTTAAAAAGGTTTCAATCTATGTTGAATGGTTCATTAAAAAGTACACCATCTACTCAACATTGAAAGAGAGGCTGACCATGTCAATTGCCAGGTATTTGATTGGCGGATCAATGCGTTCAATTCTAATGAAAGAACTTCGCATGAAAAGGGGTTGGGTGTATGGAGCTGGTGCCTCACTTGGGTTTGCCCCAACTTACTCTTACTTTAGTGCAGACACCTCAACTGAGGTTGCCAAATTTAATGAAGTGATGGATCTACTGCACAAGCTGCCTGTGGAATATGGGCAAAAAGGTGTTGAGAAAAAAGACTATGAAAGAGCCATTAACTACATGAAAAGTAGTCAGTTAATAGCTTACGATTCCCCACGTGCTATTGGAGGAAGTATCGCCTCTGATTTGTACAGGAGTGTGGACAACAAAGTGTACCTACCAGATGAAATAGTTGAGATTATTGGCTCAATATCCCAAGACGAAGTTTTAAAAATGATAAATGAATACTTTTCTACAAAGCCAGTTGTCAGCATCCTCGCCTCCAAAGAGATGGAGCTTAAAATCTAATAGTTTCTTAAACTCTTCATATTTGAGAGAATCACCAAGTATTAAGTTCACTACCCTATAAAGGAGGGAAGCATGTTGTATTTTCCAGGTCAGATAACAATTGCTAAAGGGCCGATGTTTGCAGGTAAGTCGAAATTATTGATCCGAATTGTTCGTACCCATGGCTCTCAGTCGTCACTTGTATTCAAGGCAGGTATTGATACCAGGTACTTAGGCGCTGGGGCTATTTGCAGCCACGATGGGGAGAGTACCCCCGCAGTACCAGTTGGCACAAATCTTGATCAGATTGTAAAAGGTGTCGAACAGTGGATAGCCAGATGGCGGTGTCCACCTGGAAATCTTTTGGTTGTTGTGGATGAAGTTCAGTTTATGGGTCCTGAGATTGTTGATGTGGCCCGCAGGCTTATGGATCTTGGTGTGTGCACTGTATTTGCAGGACTTGACCTTGATTTTCGGGGCGATCCATTTGGCTCAATGTATGACCTTACCCAACTTGCTCATACTGTGATTAATCTTAGGGCGGATTGTAGGGTGTGTGGTGCTCCTGCAACTATGACTCAGAGACTTATAGATGGGAGCCCAGCCAGGCGCGACTCCCCTCTGGTTCAAGTAGGGGGTCCTGAGTCATATGAGGCTCGTTGTGCAAACTGCCACAGTGTTCCTGAGGAGTAAACGTTTCCTCCTGCTACGGCAGGAGGAAGTAATCTCCGTGCCCTGGGTATACTCTGCCTTTGAAATCTTTAACAAAATGAATAGATTCTGCCATTTTTATTGGACTACTATAACTGTGACTAGTCTCCCCTGCTCTCCCATCTGCAAACAAAATATCTCCACTAAACAAATTGTCTTCGAATATAATCCCTACTCCTCCAGGAGTATGGCCAGGCAAACTCACAACCTCAATTTTTAAATCAGGGAACACAAACTCTTTTCTGTCAATTAAAACTATGTCTTTTGGATTAGGTCCTGGATTTAAGCCTGTGAAGTGTTTGTGAGTCTGCTGTAGTCTATTTAGTAGTGGCACGTCCTCTTTAGCTATGTAAAGAGGGGTGTTTGTGATTAAGCTAAGGGCTGTAGCTCCTGCTATGTGGTCGTGGTGTCCGTGGGTTGCAAATATGGCATATAGTTCAAGTTCGCGATCAGCCAAGTATTGGGCAATGTAATCTCCCTCATCAGCTGGGTCGACAACTATTGCACTGTTGTTTTTATAAAGAATATAGCAGTTGGTCTGAAGGGGGCCTAATACTAGCCTTTCAATCACGAGATCTTTGCTTTGGAGATAATTTCATCTGCAACTTCAACACCTTTAAACTCATCCACCTTGACCCACTTTCCAGGTTCTAGTGTTTTGTAGTTTTCAAAAAAGTGTTTTATCTTGGCAAGAATTGATTCGTGGACATCAGATAGTGACTCATATGATCCATATAGTGGGTCAATCTTTTTGGTAGGAACTGCAATTATTTTAGCGTCAACTCCAGCCTCATCGCTCATCTCAAGCATTCCAATTGCGTGGCATTTAACAACTGCCCCTGGGTGGATTGGGTAAGAGGAAAGAACTAGTACATCTACAGGGTCACCATCCTCACCTTTGGTGTCTTTGATGAATCCATAGTTGAAAGGATATGAAAATGCAGTATGAAGGAATCTATCAACAGCAAGCTCTCCTGTCTGCTCATCAACTTCATATTTGATTGAGCTTCCTGCTGGTATTTCTATAAATGCTTTAAAATCAGACATAGAGCTATTTTAAATCACAAAAAACCCCCGCGCAACACTTGGTCACGCGGGGTACGAAATAATACTATCCGAATTTTAGGCGGCAATCGGTAGGATTACGACAGTCTTCACTATGCCACCCTTCGCCATTACCTTTCCCACCACTTGGGCGTGTTCCGGCATCTTTTCAAAGCCTCGGAGCTCGAACTTTGCAGTATCCACTCCGCACAGCCAGACCTCTTTGGTGTCAGGATCGACTTCCGAAAGCAACGTCTCGACCCGACTTCCTCAATTCTTTGTAGGCTGCCTTGACATCTTCCAATGTGCTGGCGTTGCGGATGATAAACCACCCGCGATGCTCGGAAAACTGCTCCTTCGCCCTCTTGATGATCTGTCTCTTATACACATCT
>DBDT01000045.1 GCA_002293705.1 Candidatus Woesebacteria bacterium UBA925 | reverse complement strand
GTGGTCTCGGAGGTGTGTATAAGAGACCACCATAAAGATGTTTGATTAAGTGAATTTAGTTTTTTTGATAGTTCGATTGACTTTTTGGGTAAAGATTTCATCCCCAGATCTTCCATTTTGTGAATCAGAGCATCGCTTGATAGGTCAAACGAAGAAAGGTCGTGAATATCCTTCATTTCAACATCTCTTAATATTGTGGCAAGTTTTTTAGATAAAAGTGCAGAATCCCTTCCCTTATCCAGTTTACTCTTTAACGCTCCACTAATTTGGTCGATGTTTTGATAAATTGAATCAAGACTTCCATATTTTTCCAATAGTGAGATGGCTGTTTTTTCTCCAATCCCTGCTACACCCTTGTAGTTATCCGATGGGTCACCCACCAACGCCTTGTAATCAATAACCTGGCCTGGCCAAACTCCGAGTTTGTTTTTTACAGCTTCTTTGTCAAAGATAGTATCTTCACCTTGTGAAAGTCTTGACGGGTACAAAAGTCTAACCCTGTCATCAACCAGTTGCATAATATCCCTGTCGCCTGTGACGATCAGGACATTGCCATCGTACTTTTTAGACAATGTGCCAATTAGATCATCCGCCTCAAACCCTGCTTTTTCAAAGTATGAAATTTTTGCGTATCCCAACATTTCT
Source organism: Candidatus Woesebacteria bacterium UBA925 (assembly GCA_002293705.1). Lineage (GTDB taxonomy): Bacteria > Patescibacteriota > Microgenomatia > UBA8517 > UBA8517 > UBA925. The sequence goes on along the minus strand of DBDT01000045.1, from coordinate 3,689 downwards.
CTTGCCAACCCAAACTGAACAATAAGGTCGTCGTCGACTTGTTGTCTTTGGGCCTGATACTCCTTTAGCAAATCATTTCTGAATGTTGGCTCTTTAGTGTCAAAAGCATAGGCAATATCAGTTGGGCTTTGGTTTTGGATTAACTTGATTAGGAGAGCAAACATTCCGTGGACTGCTCCAGTCGGAACACCGTCTGGCGATTTTAATGGAGGGAGAGCGTGATACGCACGGTGAAGGATGGCATTTCCATCAAACAATAGTAGCAGGCGGGACATGTCTATTTTGTTTTTTTGACAGCTGTTCTTTTAGATTTTTGCCTCTTAGCTCCAACCAACTTTTCAAACTCATCTCTGTCCAAATTCTCTTTCTCCAACAGTGCATTGGCCACCAATTCAAGTTCTTTTTTGTGTGACTTAACAAGTTCAATTGCCTTACTTCTTCCTTCTTGAAGGATCTTTTGAACCTCCACATCCACCTTGGACATCATCTGCTCTGAAATCCCTTCTGACTCCCAAGGAGTACCGACCGACTCTCCGGTTGCACCCAAGTGAATTGGACCTATGTCACTCATACCAAGTTCGGCAACCATTGCTCTGGCTATACTTGTTGCCTGAACAATGTCATTGCTTGCACCAGCTGTCATTTCGGAGAAAACAACCTCTTCAGCCGCCCTACCACCAAGCATGGCTGCAATTTGGTTTAGAAGATGTGTCTTTGTTTCATGGGTTCTATCAGCAGAAGGTGGAATGAGTGTGTGACCTAAGCTCATACCACGAGCAACAATCGAGATTCTGTGAACTGGATCCATGCCATCTGTAAAGTGCGTGACGATAGCATGTCCAGCTTCGTGATAGGCAGTAATTTTCCTATCAAGGTCAGACTGAAGTCTCTTTTTCGCAGGCCCCATCTTCACTTTGGTTGCAGCTTCTTCGATATCTTTCATGTTAATTTCAGGCTCATCATCACGCGCAGCAATTATTGCTGACTCGTTGAGCATATTCTCAAGGTCAGCCCCTGAAAAACCGACAGTTCTATCAGCTACTCTTCCCCAATTTATATCTGACGCAAATTTTTTACCTTTCGCATGAATAGACAGAATTGCAAGCCTACCATCTTTGTCAGGCATGTCCAAAACAACCCTTCTGTCAAACCTACCAGGTCTCAAAAGTGCAGGGTCCAAAAGATCACCCCTATTGGTTGCAGCCATCACCATGACATTGTCATTTTGAGTAAATCCATCCATTTCTACCAATATCTGGTTAAGAGTCTGCTCTCTTTCGTCGTGACCACCCATAATCCCTTTACCGCGCTGCCTTCCTATTGCGTCTATCTCATCGATAAATATTATTGAAGGGGCCGCTGCTTTTGCAGTTGCAAACAAATCTCTTACTCTTGATGCTCCCACACCAACCAACATCTCCATAAATTCACTGCCTGCCATACTAAAGAAAGCAACCTCTGCCTCCCCAGCTACGGCTCTTGCCAAAAGAGTTTTACCCACACCAGCAGGTCCAACTAAAAGCACTCCTTTAGGAGTTCTTGCTCCCAATTTTTTGTATTTGGCTGGGTTTTTAAGAAAATCCACAACCTCTTCCAATTCCTTTTTGGCATCATCCACTCCAGCAACATCTGAAAACTTCACAGACTGCTTGCCTTTGGCAAACTGCTTAGCACGACTCTTACCAAACCCAAACACATCTTGAGCGCCTCTACCTTGAGCTCTAAGCAGGAAAAAGAATAGTGCAGCCATAAAAACCAATGGAAGCATTATGGTTACTAAGTCCAAAAGCATATTGCTTACACTTTGGTCTGCAATATCAAAGGCAACCTTGCCTGGTTCAATACCACTTCTCTCCATGAGTTCCGGGAAACTGATGCCAGGTTCTTTAATTGCGCTTTTTCTCTCACCATCTTTATATTGAAGTAGCAACCTATCCTCAGCTATTTCAACCTTTTCCACTTTGTCACTACGAATGTCTTCAATGGCTTGAGAAATGTCGATCCTAGACCCACCAGACTGACCCTGGAAAACAGTAAAAATGAAGGGGAGGAGGAATAAGACCAAAAATGCAGCGATCATTAACTTACCTATATTTATTTTGAAGCGTAGTTCAACAGGTTTCTTCTTAGTAGCCATATCTTCTAGGTGCCAAGTATATCACAATTAGGAGACTATACTTCCATTTGGGACAACTCCTGCTAGTTTAAATAGTACTGGAGGAGTTTCCTCGTCTCTTTTGGGAACTGCCATTATCATCATCCCCTCGCTATAGTTATATGTACCATCTTCTTTTACTGGGCCAATCTTTTTTGGCTGAAGATTGATAACAAACGGAAATTGATTGCCCAACAGATCTTCGGGTTTGTAAAACTTCATAATTCCACTAAAGATTGTTTTGGTGCCAATCTCTTCACCAAAATCTACCTTTAACTGCATTACCCAATGACTCCACTCAGGAACCACTGCATCCAAAACAGTTCCAATTCTAATATCTACTTTTGAAAAGTCTTCAATTGTTATTTTTTCCATAATTTTTTAGATAAGACCCATTTTAACCCTTAACTGAGAAATTGTAGATCCCACAATTTCTCTGGAAACTTTTGCACCTGCTGTTATCACCCTCTCCACCTCATCATCGCTAATTTGCAACCTACGCTCTTGAATAGGCCTTAAAAACTCATAAATTGATTCAGATATTTCTTTTTTCAAATCTCCATACCTTAAACCTGTTGAAAGATAGGCGTTTTTGCATTCTTGAAGCTTGTTTTCCCCTAAAAACAAGTCTACTAGCTCAAAAAGCGTGTTGACCCCTCCGTCACTTGGAAGCTCTGAACCTTGGCCTGAGTCTGTTGGAACGCCTGCGATTTTTGAGTTGATTTGGTCAAGTGAGTCAGTTAGAAGAATGTAACTACCTTCAACAGATTTACTCATTTTTCCCATACCAGTAAGTGAGGGCACCAGGTGACCTTTGGTCTTAAACTGCTCTGGCTCTGGAAAATCCAATCCATAAGCATCATTCAGTTTTCTGGCTATCTCGCGAGCAATCTCAAGATGTGGCATTTGGTCATCTCCAACTGGAACAGCGTTTGCTTTGTAAGCCAAGATGTCTGCAGCCATTAGTATTGGGTAATTCAGAAGTGCCATGCTGGCATTTTCTGGCGACTGCTTAACCTTGTCTTTGTATGTTGGCAAATGCATCATGCGAGCCACAGTCATAAAACTTGAAAGATAGAAGGAAAACTCAGCATGATAGCTGTCAGACTGCTCAAAAATTACTGATTTTGAAGGATCAAGACCGCACGCTAGATAATCTCTAACAACTTCCCTTCTATTTACTCTTAACTGCTCTGGGTCAAATGGGGTTGTTAATGCATGAAGATCCGCAACCATGTAGAAAGTTTCATATTCATTTGAATTTTGAAGTTCAATCATGCCAGAAACAGCACCCAAGTAATTACCAAGATGAAGACGCCCTGAAGCACGAACACCAGATAGTACTCTTTTAGACATACGCAATATTAACACAAAATTGAGCCTGGAGGTTCAATTGATTTAGTACCAAGGGCGAGGATCGAACTCGCGACCGCGGGTTTATGAATCCCGTGCTCTACCAACTGAGCTACCTTGGCGAAACACTAAAATAAGTAATCAATATTACCACAAATAATGCTGTCTCTTATACACATCT
>DBDT01000008.1 GCA_002293705.1 Candidatus Woesebacteria bacterium UBA925 | reverse complement strand
AGATGTGTATAAGAGACAGGGATAGCACAAGAGGGTAGGATTGGTCAAAAGAGGTCATCTTTATGGAGCCACAACAGATGAAAGGTCGATGTTGAGAAGATCAATTCCAAAAATTGTTCCAATGAGTGCGGTGACCGCCCAAGCTGAAAAGAGAACAACTATTCCAGTTAATGCGCTTGTTATCTGGTCTCTGGCAGATTGAACTTGAGCTTTATCTCCACCCGAGCTGAGCCATTTAAGACCACCCAATGTCAGCATGAAAAAGAAGTATAGGCCTGCAATTATTACTATTGCATTAATAGCTAGAGTGATAAAACCCTGAAAGAAGTCAGTACCAGTTTGATTTCGTGGATTTCTGGTAAAAATTGGATTGAATACTTGAGCTAGTGCAGTGCCTAATAGTGTCATGGTTTAAAATCTCCCTCCGTTTGTAATAAATGTAGCAACATCCAAAAATCTTACTCCGAGAATTTGACCAACCAAGCTTAGTACTGCGACAGCAATTAGAACCAATACCAAACCTGTTAGTCCATTTGTGATCTTCTTTTTAGCTGTCTCAAGCTGCCCCTTGTCACCACCAGCCGATATTATGCTAATTGCACCAGTTAAAAATATAAAGAAAAACCAAATTCCTCCGATTACAGTGAGTACTGCAATGGTAGTGGAGAGGATGTTCTCAAAGCTTGTACCTGGGTTTGCTGTATCAAAAAGCACTGCAGTTCCAGGGCCTTCAAATCCACCTGGTGGGCCAAAATTGATTGTACCTGCAAAAAAGCTCATGGGAGAATTAATACTGGGTTAAGTAGTGCATCTGCACGACCATAAATAATGATACCAATAACTCCTGCTATCACAAATGATCCTACTAAAAAGACTAGCCCAATTATTGATTGGTATATTTTCGCCCATGCTTGCTCTACGCCTTTTGGATTGTCACCAGCAGACAGGAAGGCGTATCCAGCGAGTAGGAAATTAAAAAGGGCATACAAGCCACCGATAAGTATTAGTATGTTTAGGATTAGTTGAACTAACTGCCCAGGTCCACCTGCGTCAACGGCGTTAAAGTTGCCGAGGGCTGCAGGAGGTTGAACTCTGCCCCCAAAAAACAATCCATATAGTGAAAGATTCATATTCGGTTAGTAATTTTAATTTTAGCTTATTTTTATTTAATTGTAATCAAGGGTTGAGTGGGTTTGTCACAAAATCGACCCCTAAAACCATCTCTACAATTCTTATTCCCCAGTAGGCAAAAAACACCACCAAAAAGCCGACAAGTGCCCATGTTAGTGCTTGTTGGCCTTGGGCGGTCGCTTTAGCATCTCCGTTTCCCGCTCCTTGAATTATTTTCATTCCACCTCCAACCAGCAAAACTACTAGAATAATGCCTGCAACCAATATTCCTGTGTTCATGAATAAGCTCAAAAGATCGCTTGTTCCAAGCCAACGTGTACTGCCGCTGGCACCTCCAACATCAGAGCCAAAATTTCCGCTTATTGGAACACCTGCAAAGTATGTATTCATTTTGTTTTTTTAAAAACCTCCGTCAGGGCCTGACGAACTTAATCCCAAAGCAAGTCCGATCAGTCTGACAACCCAATAGGCAGTTACTGCAACAAGTATTCCAATTATCGAGTTAGTGATTCTAGTTTTTGATGTGCTGACTTTGGCTGGCTCACCTCCTGAGGTCATTAAGTTGATTCCTGCTAAGACTGTGTTAATCAAAAACCAAGCTCCGATTGCATAAAAAAGCAAATTAACTGGGCTAAACGGACTACTAGTGCTTAAAACTTGAGCGAGGTTTTCGCCTGCAAAATTAAATCCAACAATATTTGTTTCAAGGTTGTTCAGTTCTTGCGAAAACTGGCTTGGTGCGATGTCGTCCATATAGTGAATCTAAAATTAAGTGTATCAAATATTTAAACAAAGAGGCCTAATATGTCTATTCCAATTAGTCTTAAGATAAATACAGAGAAGGCAATGAGGACGATCCCTGAGAGGGAGGAGACAAGATACTCTTGTCCCATGGATAGTTTTTTAGGATCTCCAGCTGAAGTCATTATCATAAATGCAGAGTAAATCAGAGAAAGCATTGCAACTCCACCACTTATACCAAGACCCCAACTCACAAAGAATGTCACAAGGGCACTGCTACTACCAAATGGAATACAGCCGATTGCTGTATTCACACTAGTTGTGTCACAACCTTCGGATATTTGTGCAACAGTGCCCACAGAAGGGATAGTTCTGCATATTCCTGCAGTGCAAATCATTTGATCGTTCTGGCACGCATTGCCAGTTCTGCAGCACCCTTTACCCGAGGTTCCACATGCACACCATCTTCCAGTGCTACCTGAACCTGGCGCTGATGTTTTTAGTGAGTTTGGGCATTCACTGGGACACACATCATCTTCGCTTGAAACATCGTCTCCACAACTGTATACACCTACGCTAGGGCCACTCGAAACCTGAACAGGTAGGTTTGTGCAATAGTTTGTTGTACCAAGACCAAACTGTGAGGCGCTAAGATAATAGGTGCCACTTGCCAGTCCGCCAAATATCCCAGATGCATTACCACTATCATTTGCAATAACTGAAATTGAGTCAACTGGGCTGCCAGTAGGGCTTGTCTTCAAGGTAAAGCTAATTGTATTTCCTGGTGCACAGCCAGCAACCGAAAGAGTGGCGGTTCCTTGATTGGAGCTTACCCCGCAACTACCCACAGTGCAGGCTTGTGTAGTGCCTGCTTTGCTTAAAGCAAGAAGCATAATCACTGCCAGTATTGAAAAAACACTGAGTGCTTTTTTGGCGATTTGTTTAGCGTAGACCATCTTATATTATTTCACTTTACGCTCAAATAAACAAGCCTAATATGTCTATTCCAATTAGTCTTAAGATAAATACAGAGAAGGCAATGAGGACGATCCCTGAGAGGGAGGAGACTACCATTTCGCGGCCCATCTCTAATCGCTTAGGATCTCCAGCTGAAGTCATTATCATAAATGCAGAGTAAATCAGAGAAAGCATTGCAACTCCACCACTTATACCAAGACCCCAACTCACAAAGAATGTCACAAGAGCACTGCTACTACCAAATGGAATACAGCCGATTGCTGTGTTAATTTCATTGGTATTTGGACAACCTCTTGAGATCTGGGCAATTGTTGGTTCAGGCGTTGCTCCTCCTCCAATTGGGTCATCTCCCAAAACACATACATTTTGAGGGTTACATATAAGCTTGAGCCCTCCATCTGAAAAGTTTTCATCGCACTTTTTTTGATTAACTCCTGTGCAGCAAGGTTGCCCGTTTTGGCCACAGTTTATTTGAGTTTGGGTAACTGTCACAGGTTTGGTGTTACTGCAAGCAAAGCTCTCACCTGAGTTAGAATCCAAAATTTGAATATTAATTGGTCCTGGGCTTTGATTGCTTGGAATGGTTATTGTGGTTGATCCACTCAGGCTGATATTGATTGGGGCTTGGGCAAGGGATCCGGTCAAGTTGTTGCCGGAAAATACTGGGTTAATTACGACATAGTATGGTTGAGAGTCATCAAGATCGCTATTGTTTACTGTGATTGTTACAGATTGGCCAGGCTCAACGCTTGCTGGGGATATTGACCACTGTCCTGAAGTCACGAATCCATATAGTGGATTGCCTTGATCGCACCTCCTTGCTGCATTTACATCATTTACGTTAAAAATTAAAAGAGTGAGGATTGCTAAGGCGAACGGAGAACAAAACCTGTAAACATTTTTTATTTGTAAACTCTTCCTCATGACTCAGAATAACATCTATATAATTGTGTTGTGTAGGGGTCGCACCTCAATGAACTCTTGATTAAATTGATACAATGATTAAATGAAAAAAAACCACTTGAAGACAGTTTTGGTTTTAGGAATAATCCTCATTTTTTGGAATCAAGTGGGCGGTCAACCCATGTCTTCAACTGACTGTGATAGTGACAATCTTTCAGGGGGACAGATAGATGAGTGTATTGCTAAGCTAAAAAGAGACGCTGAGGCGCTGGCCCCTGCACACGAGAACAACAAAAAAGAACTCTCTTCACTTCAAAAACAGGTGGCAAATCTGGCAACAAGAATTAATTCTCTCGGGGTCCAACTTAAGAATTTGGAAAAGAAAATAGATCTTCAGAGTAAGGAGCTTGGAAATACTCAAGAAGTTTTTGAAAACAAAGCTGCCAACTATTACATGCTTATGCGTCTTTACGATCCACTCTCAACATTTTTTGCCAAAGAGAATGCTACTGAGGCATTTAGACAAATTGCCATGAGGGAGTCGGTAATGGAGCTTGATCGAAAGGTGATTGAAAAGTATGGCCAAGAAATTTCAAATCTAAGGCAAGACAAGGAGAAAATGGAGAAAAACAAAGTAGAGCTTGCAGCACTTCGAAGCTCTGTTGGCAAGCGTGCGGAGTTTCTTTCTGGTGAGGTTGCAAAAGTTGAAAGCTATTTAGATGAGCTTGATAGTAGACAGCAAGAGTTGTTGGCCCTCAAAGCTGGTGGTTTTGCCACATCAATCGGAGACACCCCTCCAACTCTTGAGCCTTGCACTGGCCCTTCTGGAAGTCCCAATTTTTGTGATCCAGGATTTAGGCCGGCATTTGCCGCCTTCAGTTTTGGAGCTCCTCACAGAACAGGTATGAGTCAGTATGGAGCACTGGGTAGGTCTCAGTCAGGTCAAAGTGCGGAGACTATTTTGGCCGCTTACTATCAAGGAGCCACCCTTCAAAAGGGATATCCCGTTCCAGACACTATTAATGTAACTGGAGTTGGGCGAATTTCATTTGAGGACCGTTATTTAATGGGGATCTATGAAGTGCCTGAAAGTTGGGGGGACAAAGGTGGATTTGAGGCCCTTAAGGCCCAAGCTGTTGCGGCTCGTACTTATGCCCTTTATTACACAGGGGGCGGAGCCAGAAGTATTTGTGCCACAGAGTCGTGCCAGGTGTTTAAAAATAGCCCAAAAACAGGTAAATGGGCCGAGGCTGTGCGCGCAACTCGTGGTTGGGTGTTGACCAAAGGTGGTTCTCCAATTGGTACATACTATTCAGCAAGTACAGGTGGTTACACTATCTCACAATGGGGTTGGACTGGAATCAAAGACACGGATGGTGAGTGGCCACAAGGTGCGTATGAGCGAAAATCAGGCTCTCCTTGGTTTTACAAAGCATGGTTTAAAAGTCGTGCCGGAGCTTCATGTGGAAGAAGTGGACCATGGCTTACTAGCGAGCAAATGGCAGACATCTTAAACGCTCACCATGTTTTGTACAAAGGAGGCGGGGAGGCCTCAAGAGTAAGCCCTCTTATAGAGGGTGGTTGCTGGAAGGGTAATCCGTATTCAGTTTCTGAGTTGAGGTCAATTGGAGGCTTTGACTCTGTAAGCAGTGTAAGTGTTGTTTATGGAAATAGTGGTTCAACTCAATCAGTAACCTTTGGTACAAACAAAGGTAGTGTGACCATTGCCTCAGAGGAGTTAAGGCGTGCATTTAACTTACGGGCGCCAGGAAATGTGGGTATAAAAAGCTCCCTGTTTAACATTGAAAAACTTTAATTAGGCTAATTTGATATAATTTGCCTATACATGGAAAAGCATCACTCAACTCCAGAGACTCATTCTCAACTTGTAAACCACCATGCCCATAGGCACCAAGAAGGAGGTCTTCTTTCAGCTTACTGTGCTTACCCTAAAGGTATTAAATTCATTGGAGCTGATTCTAAAGAACACATTGTGCTTCTTTTGAGAAAGCACTGGATTACAAATCTTCGTTGGATGGTGATAGTTTTTTTGATGATTTTAGCCCCTGTCCTTGTTCTTGGAGGGGGTCTGTTTAATCAAGTGCCTGAAAGATTTCAGATCGTTGGGCTGTTTTTCTGGTACTTGATTACAACTGCCTATGCATTGGAGCAGTTTTTGAGCTGGTTTTTCAATGTATACATCGTGACTGACGAAAGAGTGTTTGATGTTGATTTCAATAACTTGGTACACAGGCAGATTAGTGATGCTAATTTAGACCAAATCCAGGATGTCACAAGCACTATTGGTGGAGTGATTAGGACTGCGCTTAATTATGGTGATGTGGTTATTCAAACTTCAGCTGAGATTGTGCAGATTGAATTCTTGGCCGTACCAAAGCCAGACAGGGTGGCAGCTGTTATTCGTGAACTTAGAGTTGAAGAAGAGCAGGAAAAACTAGAAGGAAGAGTAAGATAATACATATGAATCAATTTGAAATAACAACAATGCTAGGAGACGAGATCTGGGTTGCTGTGCGCTATATGTTTTTGCTGGGACTTGCGCTCTACTTAGTCTTTGCTTTGGTTATTGTTAGGCAAGTGGGACTAATGACCAAAACACTTTCTGTTGGCTTTGAGTTTCCAATAAAGCTTTTGGCCTATCTACATTTGATTGCCTCAGTTCTTTTGTTCTTTCTAGCTTTTGTAAGCTTGTAGTCCTCTTATTATCCACTACCATTTGTGTGTAAAATGGCTTATGTATGCAGATCCCTCACACGACAAGTAAGCTGTTGTTTGCGCCTTCTGTGAAGGCCACCTCTCAAGTACATGAGTTTGAGATACCGGATGGCCTGTTTTCTGTGCTTGTTAAAATTGAATCCTCAGACAACTCACTCTCAAAAATGGAGGCAATTCGCGGCATTGCCACACAGCTTAAGCACTTTCTTTCAAGTGGAGAGAACTTTGATTTTTCCCAAATGTCTGAGCAAGTTAAGGCCTGCTCGGGTGGAGGGGTGGCAGTTTGTGCAATTCTTCTTTTGGGAGACAACTTATTCATCTTCTCAACTGGCGACTTTTTTGTGTTTCTAAAAAGAGGTGGTGAGGTTATGAAGTTGGTAACTCCAAGTGGGAACTTTGTTTCATGCTCTGGAAAGCTTGTTAATGGCGACAGTGTGTGCAGTGCAAGCAGTCAAATGGTAAGCCTATTAACTGAAGAGGAGTTTAATAAAATTATTATTGAAGGGAAGCTGTCTGATATTGAGGCAGATTATGCCAAGGAAATGGCAAACATCTCAGAATCTGGTCAGCTAGCCGCGTCCCTTCTTGTTTACGGACAAGAGGAGTCTTTGGCACAAGGGCAAGGAGAAGGGTTGGATGTATTAGGTGAAGACAAAATTCAGGAGCAAGAACCAATGGTGGAATCAGATAGTGATCACCCTCAAGAGATGCAAGGTCTTTCAGTTCAAACCCCCCAAGCACAATCAGTGCAACACAAGAAGAATCGCTTTTTCACTCGTGTGTCGGCACCGCGGTATGACACCAGGGGAAAGGTGCATAAATCAGTTGTGTTTGGTGGGGTTGGAATAGTAATTTTGGCTGTCTTGTTTTTACTTGGAGGTAGAGCAAAAAGTGAGCAGGTTAAAGAGGAGGAGCTTGCTGGCGCGGTCCGCTCTGCCCAAGAGCTATTAGGTCAAGCCCAAGTGGTTTCAGGTCTTAATAGATACAAAGCTCGTGAGTTAGTTTACGAAGCAAGAAATACTTTAAGTGGTCTTCCAGAGGAGCAAAGAGCAGCTCCTGAAGTGAAAGCTTTGACTGATACTATTTCAGAAAGTTTGGGAAAAATCGGAGGGTTGTATGAGGTTAGCCCCACCACATTTGTTGATGCAAGCTTGATAGCCTCAGGGGCCAGTATCGATCAGTTCTACAAAACAGATGAGCTTTTGTACTTTCTCTCAAAGGGAGACAATCGAATTGTTAAGGTTGAGCTGGCAACCAAGAGAGTGGAGACTGTAATTGTTAACGACTTTAAGATTAACAGTATCTCAGCAACAGGTCAGAGAGTATTTGCTATTACTGAGCGGGGCATAAAAGAGTTTGGTAGACAAAAGAAAGATATCTCAGAAGATGTTTACGCTGATGGGCTGATTGCAAGTTTTGCTGGCAATCTGTATGTTTTGGACAAATCGCAATCAGCACTCCTTCGTTACCCTGCAAGTCCATCTGGATTTGGTCTTAAGCAGAATTGGTTAACAGAAGGGGTTGCCCCTGACTTTAGCAAAGCCAATTCAATGGCAATAGATGGCGCAATTTGGATTTTTAATGAAGGTGGTAGAACTCTTAGATTTTTACAAGGAAATCCACAGTCAGTAAAGATTACTCCAGAGGTAGGGCAGGGGGCCAAGCTTTACACAGATGAGACTACTACCCAGGTGTTTGTTCTGGACCCTGCTGGCAAGAAGTTGGATGTGTTTGAAAAATCAGGAGAGCTTTTGGCAACATATAGCTCCGAGTTGTTGTCTGAGGCTAGGGAGTTTATTGTCTCAACTACAAACAAGGAGGCAATATTTTCAACTGGATCTAAGTCCTACTCATTTAAGCTTGGACACCTTGAATAACCTTCAAACGTCTGAATTTGTATAAATACAGACGTTTAGGTATACCCAATTTAGATTAATTCCGACGCTACACTTTTTACTAGTGAGTCTTTGGTAGGATTGGTGGAGACGGAGGGAGTTGAACCCTCTTTCTGTCTATAATTCCTTTAAATATCTACAGGTTTAGCATCCCAATTAAAGTGGTCTGCAAGGGCTGCTATCGGGGCCAAATTGCCCTCACACAAGCCGCTTAATCTTTCACTTTTTACCAGCGACCGGTAAATAGTGGCACAACAGACGGGTTTATGCCTATCCTTGCCTGCTGTTGTTAGGCCAGGTAGACAGAAAATTATGCGAAAGCGTAGTTATACGCAAACCCATGATTCTCAACGACGTTATCGTTGTCGTTTATGGTTTTGGCTTTTTTACAAGAGCTGCCAATCTTGACCTGCAATTTAAAAGTACTATACCTGTCTCTTATACACATCT